>JAEOSP010000761.1 GCA_016840305.1 Candidatus Hodarchaeota archaeon | reverse complement strand
TGGTGGTCGTAAACTAATAAGGCACCTCCAACTACTGACCCAACCACTAATGCTATAAGCAGGAAATAAAATACAAAATCTCCACCTGGACTTGGTTCTCTAGTTTTACCTAAAGCACCGATTGTTGTGGTATGATCAAATGTTCTAATAACGATTTTGAAAAGTATTCAAACAAAACATCATCAATTTCCGCTTCCTCGTAATATGCATCATTTAGATATGCACCATCCCTTGTACCAAAAATTGAAAATAGAGCTGGTCCTAAAAAGTAGAAATCCAAGAGACAAATATTATTCCCATCACGCGCTAGTTGGACGACCGTGTTCAAACTGGTATTAGTCTTTCCTGTTCCGCCCTTATATGAATTAAAACTCCACGTTTTCATAATAAATCGAAATCCTATTGAATAGTAAAAACACTCTTTCTTTTGAAAAGTAATAGATTTTTTAAATTCATGCTTAAATCAATTTTATTGACAGTAATAATATTCGATTTGTTTTTTATATCCAATCGAATCAAAGATTTAATCTAATTTATAACAATACTAGTGGGTTTTTATAATGGATAAACAAATCTCTTGTGAGTTTAGTAGAATTTTCTTAGAATTTTTAGATTATTTAATCCAAGTAGGTTATGGGGAAGAACGAAGTGGATTCATCGAGGGCATTGTTCAACGAGCATTTTTTGATGATTGGATAAAATTTTTAGCCTATCAGCGTAAGATAAGAGGTCCATTCGAAACAATTAAAAAGGACTTGTTAGATGACAAATAATGGGAAACGAATTAAAGTCTATAGAATATGAATCAAAAGTTCTCACAACAACGGAAAGACAGTCTATTTCTGGTAAGTTTATTGAAATTTCGGGTGGATATGTCCATTATGAACTAGAAGGGCCAGAACATGGCAAAAAGGTTATTTTAGTACCTGGGTTTACTGCTCCTCTCTTTGTTTGGGACCATACCTTTAGGACTCTTGTTAATGCTGGTTTCCGAGTTTTGAGATATGATCTTTTTGGTCATGGATTCTCTGATCGTCCGAATGCTAGGTACACGATGGACTTTTTAGTTGATCAACTTTACAAGCTGTTAGAGAGACTCAATATACACGATTATGATCTTTCATTAGTTGGTTTTAATTTAGGGGGAGGAATTTGCATAACTTTTGCGGATCTCTATATGAATATGGTTAGTAAAATCTCCCTAATTTCTCCGATCGGTTTTCCGTCTGATTCCAGCGCTTACCCCTTTTATCTTCGTATACCTATTCTGAATCAGCTTACAATGAGATTCTTCAGTCCTCAAATGTTGATTGAAGGACAACAAACTGATTTTCAACATCAAAATCCGAATGTAAAAGAGTACATGGATAGGTATAAGGAACAATTCATGTATAAAGGGATAATGAAAGCTTTACGTTCAATGCTGAAGAATATCTCTTTCACAAATATGGAAGAGGTTTATGCCAGAGTGGGTAAGAAAATACCAATACAGTTATTTTGGGGTGAACTTGACCAGAATATTCCTTTTAATACCTATAAACAAGTGATTAATACTGTAGCTAAAGTAGAATTTCATGGTATCACTGGAGGTGGACATATCCCTCAATATACTCATTCTGAATTTGTGAATCCACTGTTAAGAAAATTCCTACACAAATAGCTCTTCAAAAAGAGGAAAACCTTCCTCGGAACAATGAGAAATTTACTCAGACTTAAATATACTAATAGATGTAGAGAATTAGTATTTTTATATTCTTCATGTAGGTACTATATTCTTCCCCGAATTTTTCTGTCAATAGAGCGAATCTTTAGAATACCAATAATTATGACAAAGGGGAAAAAGAAATAATCATTAGTATAATCAACTTTTAGATATAAGAAACGGAAGTTTTTACTTAATGAAAATTGCTATACCTACTTTTAGTCCTGGAGGATTAGAATCAACGATAAACCCTCACTTTGGTAAATGTGATACAGTTACTCTTGTCACTGTAGATAAAAATAAAGAGATTAAAGCAACAAATATAGTGAAGCCTCAAGGTCAACACTCTTGTGCATCTCTACCCCAACTATTCGTAGAAAATGGTGCTGACACATGTATTGTAGGGGGAATAGGAGGACGACCGGCGATGTTTTTACAGCAAAGTGGTATTAAGACATATAGCGTTGATCAGGAACTTATAGAAAAATCCGTAAATGATATTGTAAATTATTTCTTAGAAAAAGAACTCATAGAAATCACCGATGGTACCTGTAATCAACAAAACCACTAAAAATTGATTTTCATAAGAAAATAGAAGGAGGTCAGTTCTATTTCTTCCTTGATATCTTCAAAGGAATTATTACCAACAATACTAGAAAAATTCGCGTGGAATGAAAGTCAACAGAATATTTGCTTTAAAACTGAGAGAAAAGGAAAAAAGGGGATTTAACAATAATCAGTTAAATCTACTGTTTTATTTTACTTATAAATCGTATAATTCCGAGTATTTCTTTGTAACATAATCAATGAAATAACTTGGATTAACTGATTCACCAGTTATAAGTTTTATTAGATCAGCTGGATCATAAAGATTTGAGGGAACATGAACTTTTTGAGTCATCCAATCAATTATTGGTTTCAAGTTACCAGATTTAACTAAATCGTCATAATTTGGCAAGTCTTTACGTAAAACGTGTAGCATATGAGCGTTGTATATATTACCTAAAGCATACGTTGGAAAGTAACCAAAAGCCCCCCCAGCCCAATGAGTATCTTGTAAGACACCTTCTGAGTCATCTTGAATATCAACATTCAGATAATCCTTATACTTTTTGTTCCAAGCAGAGGGTAGGTCATCTAAAGATAGTTTTCCCGAAACTAAATCTCTCTCAATTTCGAATCTAATAATAACATGCAGACAATAAGTAACCTCGTCAGCAGTCACACGTATCTTAGAAGGGGTAACCATGTTTATTGCATGAATGAAGTCTTTTAGATCAATATCTGCAAAAATATTGTTTGTTAATTCATTGAATCTTGGGAAATAATACTCCCAAAATTCTTTACTTCTACAAAGAATGTTTTCAATGAACCTCGATTGAGATTCATGTATTCCTAGTGAGCTCATTTGACCTATGGGTTGATAGATGTAATCCCGTAAAAGATTTTGTTCATAAATGGCATGTCCTGCTTCATGAACGACTGAAAAGAAGGAATTATCAAATTCGTTCTCGTAATAATGAGTGGTTATTCGTACATCGTCATAATAGCCTGTCGTAAAAGGATGTTCTGTTGTGTCGATTTTACCTTTTTCAAGATCATAATGAACAACTTTGGCTAAGTCTTCTGATAATTTTTCTTGTATTTCGATAGGAACTGATCGACGTAATAATGAGATATCGGGTTGTTTTGTTGCTGATTGTGTTTGTTTGATCAAAGGTACTAAATCAGTTATTAATTCATCAAAAAGAGTCGTTACTGTTGCTGAATCCATGTTTGGTTCAAAAGTGTCCAATAAAACATCATAAGGATCTTTATCAGGGTCAAGAAAATGAGCCTTTTTCTTCTGTAAATCTAATATCTTTTCAAGGATAGGTTTGAATATAGAATAATCCTTAGCTTCTTTTGCTTTCTTCCAAGTTTCAATTCCAACAACCTGAATTTGTGCAATTTCGGCAACAAGATCGGCAGGAAGTTTTGTGGCCCTATCATAATTACGCTTAATCAAATAAACGTTTCTTTTTTGTTCTTCTGATAGTGATGAATATGAATCATCTTCTATAATTGTTTTGATTAATTTACCTACCTCTGGATCTGTTCCCATTTTATGCATATCTTTTGCTAATGTAGCAAATTGCATTGATCGTTGCTGTCCACCTTTAGGGGGCATTTTGGTTTCAAAATCCCATTCTAGCAGAGATTGGATATTGTCATAGATTATTATCTTTTTAGCTCTTTCCAAAAGTGTGTTATAATTGTCTTGCAGAGTCATATTTAGTAACCTCTTAATTTAACTCGTTTCTCCATTAACTCAAAATAGTTCTCTTAATTATTACGGATGTGGTAATTGTTGTTTGTAAGAGTAATGAATTTGTAGTGATTGTCAATCAGGGTATTTGGTAAGTAGAATAAAAAATATGCAACAAATAATAGTTTCTGATAAAAATCCAAGGTTGTATCTATGAATGTAAAAAAACCCACTCTTATTGTCGATGAATCTCAAGTAAAGATGAACATTCAAAAAATGGTTATGAAATGTAACAATCATAACATTCTCTTACGTCCGCATTTCAAGACACATCAATCTAGAATAATTGGAAGATGGTTTCGTGATCAGGGAGTTTCAAAAATAACTGTTTCTTCCGTTGACATGGCTAAATACTTTGCTGATGATGGATGGGAGGATATAACGATAGCTATTCCTGTAAATATCCTTCAGATTAATGAGATCGATAAATTAGCTTCATTAATTTCTTTGGGTGTACTTATTGAATCAGCAGTAAGTGCTCAGGAATTGGTAGATCGAATTAACCACCCATTATCAGTTTGGGTAGAAGTTGATCAAGGTTATCACCGTACAGGTGTTCAAAAAACAGAGAAAATTATTGAAATTGCTAAAATTATTACAACTTCGAAATTTTTAACATTTAAAGGACTTTTGACACATGCAGGGCAGTCATACCACGCTCAATCATTACAACAACTAGAGGATATCCATAGAAAGTCGGTGGAGGGATTAGTGGCAATGCAACAAGATCTTCACAAATATGGATATGATAAACTAAAAATCTCGATCGGAGATACTCCGACTTGCTCTATTGTGAATGACTTTCAAGGAGTAGATGAAATACGTCCAGGTAATTTTGTGTTTTATGATTTAACTCAATCACAATTAGGTGCATGTGAAGAATCTGAAATTGCTATAGGAGTAGCCTGTCCAGTTATAGCGAAATATCCAGACAGAAATCAGGTTGTGATTTATGGTGGGGCGGTTCATCTGTCAAAGGAAATGTTTGTCAATTCTAAAGGAGTAAAATCATACGGAAAAGTAGCTATAATAGGAGATGACATGAAATTCTATCCAATTTATGGATCAAATGCAGTATCTCTATCTCAAGAGCATGGTATTCTTGAATTGACTCCAGAAATAATTGAAAGCATTTCAATAGGAAACTTACTTGTAATAATTCCAATTCATTCTTGCATCACTGCAAATCTGTATTCTCAATACATCACTATGAGTGGAGAAATTCTAACAACGATTCACCATTGTTGATGTTACTATTCATTATAATAACACAAAAGTTTTGGAACATTGATAGAATGGATAAACATATTATCTTTAATCACTTCCTCGTTTCTAATGCTCTATTTTTACGTTAAAAGTGTACGACCAGCCAGACTAGAAAAAGAAATAGGTAAGATTGCATATACAAAGTGCGGAAGATATCGACTCCTTGCTTCTGGAGCGGAAATCATCGTTATAATCAACTATTTTGGATATTTTTTCTTTCCCCTTGAATTTTTGGATCTACCACAAACATTTCCTTGGGAATGGGGATTTTCCATCCTCCTAGCGCTGATTATTAGTATTCCAAGCGGTTTATTGATGGTTAAGGGATTATCTGATGCAGGGAAGGAGGCAATGTTTCCACAAGAGAAACAGGTTTTATATGAAGGAATATATCGGAAAATACGCCATCCACAGGCAGTCGGAGAATTACCTTTATGGTGGTCACTAGCTCTGCTTTTGAATTCTCCATTTTTGGCTCTATACTCATTTGTATGGATTCCAATCTTCTTCATAATGATGAGAGAAGAAGAAAAAGACCTCCTGATTCGTCTTGGTGAAGATTATCAGCATTACATGAATACTACAGGTATGATTATCCCAAAAATTTTCAAGAAAGGAAAATATTAGTATGCGAAATTCTCTATCC
>JAEOSP010000760.1 GCA_016840305.1 Candidatus Hodarchaeota archaeon | reverse complement strand
TCACGGAATAAAACTGTTATTTCTAAATCAGGATTCAATTTTTTAGCCAATAGAGCATTCTTAATTGCTTCAGCACAACACATCTTACTACAATAAGGATGTTCATCATTCCTTGATCCAACGCATTGTATCATTACAACAGATTTCTTATTTTTAATTAGATTAGTTTCATTTAGGATTCTTTCAAATTCAGATTGAAGGATTATATTTTCATTTTGTCCAAATTGAAATTCTTTTGGTTGGTATTCTTTAGCACCAGTTGCTAAAACCACAACTCCATGATCAAATTCTATTCTTTCTTTATTTGAACCATGAAGTACTGAGGACTTGAAATTTCCTATATAACCATCAATACTTTCTATTTCAGCTTCAGTAAGTACGTGAATAAATTTGTTTGATTTAACTTTTTCAATTAAATCATTAACATAAACTTGAATATCTGCTCCTTCAAGGGTATGATAAATATGTTTTGCGAATCCCCCTAACTCTTTTTCTTTTTCAACAAGAAAAGTCTCATATTCTTGACTTGCAAAATTAAGTGCAGCATTCATACCACTTATACCTGCCCCTACTACAAGAGTCTTAGGAGTCACGCTTAATTTGATTCTTTCTATTGGTTCTATTTGTCTTGCTTTGTTTACAGCCATTCTAACAAGGTCTTTTGCTTTTTCTGTAGCGGCTTCAGGTTCATTCATGTGAACCCAAGAGCACTGGTCTCTAATATTTGCCATCTGAAAAAGATACCTGTTTAATCCCGCTTCTCTAATAGTCTCTTGAAACAATGGTTCGTGTGTTCGTGGAGTACAAGATGCAACGATTACCCTGTTTAAACTATACTCTTGAACTTTTTCTTTTATTATTGTCTGAGTATCAGCAGAACAAGTATATAAATTTTGATCTGACATTACCACATTAGGTAAGGTTTTTGCATACCTAGTAACTTCTGGAACATCTAAAAATCCTCCAATATTAATTCCACAATGACAAATGAAAACTCCAATTCTCGGTGGTTGACCGTTAACAAAAATTTCTGGTGGTAATGTTTTTTCTGTTATTAAAGTTCCTTTTTTCTCATACAAAAGTTGGTTAACACATCCTGCTGCTGCACTTGCTTGCGTCACTGTGTCAGGAATATCTTTTGGAGACGTAAATGCCCCACAAGCGTATATACCTGCTCTAGTCGTTAAAACTGGATTAATAACATCCGTCTTTGCAAATCCAAATTCATTAAGCTCAATTCCAAATTTTTCAGCTAGATGATTCGCATCATCTGGAGGATTTAGCCCAACATCAAGAACATCCATGTTATAATCTTCTTCAATAATCCTTCCATCATCGGATTCATACGTAAGTCTTAAATCTTTAGTTTCTGGTACTTCCTTTATCGATGAGACTCTGCTCCTAATATACTGCACACCGTATTCCTCTTGAGCTCGTATAATGTATTTATCAAAATCTTTCCCATAAGCCCTTACATCCATGCTAAAAATCGTCGGTTTAATTTGATGCATGTGTTCATGAGCAATTACAGCTTCTTTAGCTGTATACATGCAACAAACTGAAGAACAATAAGGTTTTCCTACACCTGAGTAATCACGAGAACCGATACATTGTAAAAATGCCACCTTTTCGGGTATATCCCCATCTGAAGGTCGAAGAACTCTTCCGGCATATGGACCACTAGCACTTAAAATTCTTTCGAATTCAATACTAGTTACTACGTTTTTATATTCACCATACCCGTAGAGATTGGCTTCCTTAGGGATGAACTCATCAAAACCAGGTGATAAGACTATTGCTCCAACATTAATATCTACCACTTCATCTTCCCTATCATATTCTACGGCTTTCGCTTTGCAAACACCATAACATATACCACATCCAATACAAGCTTTTCTATCAATAGCGTAAACAAGTGGTACCGCTTGTGGATATTTTACGGAAGTTGCTCCATATTTTGCGAGCTTTTCATTAAAAATATCGATAGCTTCAATAGGACACTCACGACCACAAACTCCGCACCCTGTACATTTATCCGGATTAATGAACAATGATTTTTTCCTTACTTTTACAGTAAAATTGCCTGCTTCCCCACTAACATCTTCAATCACACAATTAATGCTTAAATCGATATTTTGGTGACGACCAGTCTCGACTAGTTTAGGAGAAACAATGCACATAGCGCAATCATTAGTTGGGAATGTTTTATCTAATTGAGCCATTACACCCCCAATACTTGTTGAAGACTCAATCAAGTATACTTTATATCCTGAGTCTGCTAAATCTAGAGACGCTTGGGAACCGCCTATTCCCGCCCCTACAACCATTACAGCTCCAATTTTTTCCATTATTTTCCCCTCACGTCCTCATATAAATTGGTGTATTTTTAATAATCTCTTGAAAGTCTACTTGAGCTCGACCTTTCAAGGTCAACAAGTGTTCTAAAACTATACTCGGATCAATCTTCAATTCAGAAGCTAAAGCTTTTACTGACTTAGATTGATCCTCTAAAGCGATTAATATTCTATGGCGTTCATATTCTTCTTGAATAGCTTGAAACATTATTTTCTTGTAAGTTTCTAACGGATATTTTTCCCCATACACATTTTCTTCTTCTGTAATTTTCCTTTCTCTTCCTACTAATGCTCTCATTCTATTACTTCCAGCAGCCATTCTAATAGCCTTTACTTTTTCAATTAGTTCTTTCTCAGGATTTTCCCCACTTAGAGGTGATGGACCTAATTCTTTAATATCATTGACAAATTTAGTCACTACTTCTCCAAACCTCACACCTTCAGACGCCGAAACCCAATCTAATCTAATCCTATTATCAAGACCTACATATTTAAGAAACTCTTGAGTCATTTCAAATTTTTTTACGGCTTCATAATTTCCTTCAAGATAATGGCAATCCCCAATATGACACCCCATAACATAAACTCCATCAATTCCTAATTCAAGAGCTTGAACAATAAACATAGGGTCAATCCTACCACTACACATCACTCTTATTACTCTCATGTTTGGAGGGTATTGAATTCTACTCACTCCTGCTAAATCAGCACCCGCATAAGAGCACCAATTACATAGAAAACCTAATAATTTTGGTTTAAAAGTCATATTATTTACCTCCGTAAGCAAGAATTTCTGATAAAATTTGATCATCTGTAAAGTGTTTTATAACTATGGCTTGATTCGTACAAGTAGCACCACAAACACCGCATCCTTTACAGAGTGCTTCTATGATCTCAATTTCATCATCATCATTTTTTACAATTGCATGATATGGACATACTTTAATACAGATTTCACAACCAGTACATAAGCTTTTATTAAATTCAGGTAAAGATGACGTAGCTCCTTCTACATCAATAGATTTATGAGATAATATAGTACTTGCTCTTGAGGCTGCAGAATAACCCTGTGTAATCGATTCCGCAATATCTACCGGCCATTTTGCAGAACCTCCAATATAGACACCATCCGTAGCGAAATCGCTTGGTCGCAACTTAACATGCGCTTCTAAAAAGAAATTATTTGATTCAGTTGGAACTTTAAGCTTTTGAGCTAATTCTTTATT
>JAEOSP010000088.1 GCA_016840305.1 Candidatus Hodarchaeota archaeon | reverse complement strand
GAGATTATATTTTCAAATGTACTGGTTACAGAAGACAAGGGTGTTTACTGGACTGGTAAAGATGGTGAGTGCCCCAAAAAAGGTGTTAATTACTCAGGTGAGTGGTTCTTGGGCAAGAGAGGTGCAGAAGGCAAAGAAATACCGCCTTCACATAAAAATGCCAGGTTTACATTTGAACTAAAGATTTTAGATAATGTATATCCCAAACTCGATGATCCCGAAGGTGTTGTAGTGAGTGGAATGATCTACGGTGGTCGGGATTCTGACACTTTGGTGCCAGTGGAGGAATCTTTTAATTGGGTCCATGGCGTTATAACCAAAGGCGCAGCGTTAGAATCTGAAACTACGGCTGCTATCCTTGGAAAAGAAGGTATAAGGGTGTTCAACCCCATGTCGAATCTGGACTTTTTATCCATACCCATAGGCAAATATATAGAAGATCACCTGAATTTTGGCGTCAGTTTAAATAAACCGCCTCAAATCTTCTCTGTGAACTACTTCTTGAAAGATTCAAATGGGAAATTCATGAACCATAAAAATGATAAAAGCGTCTGGCTTAAATGGATGGAACTACGCTCGCACAAGGACGTGGGGACAGTAAAAACGCCCACGGGACTGATCCCGAGATACGAGGACCTCAAGAAGTTGTTCATACAGGTGCTCAACAAGGATTACTCAAAAGAAGAGTACTCAGAGCAGTTTACACTGAGGGTTCAAGAACACTTGGCTAAGATCGACAGGATAGTGGAAATTTACAGGACAAAGGTTTCAGGGGCACCCAAAGTCATCTTCGAGGCGTTGGAGGAGCAGAGGAAAAGGTTAATCGCTGCAAGGGAGAAATTCGGTGACTACATCGCACCAGATAGATTTCCCACTGTACCAGCAGGAAGATAGAAACTGGACGAGGATAATGGGGGATATAACAAAAAAGGAGAGCGCGAAGATTCTCACTACGTTAGATATGCGGACATAAAAGAAATAAGTAGCAAATGAAGATAAAACTGCGTATTACGAGTTAAAATTTCATTTTTTATTGATACTTATTAAAGTCATAAATTATGGCTCACCCAAATCCAGAATAGAGAGGATTTTATCGTGGCAAAGAATCTGTAAGCGTTCTAAGAATAATCTAATTGATTCTCTTAGATAACCTTCAACCTTATTAACAAAATCAGCACCAAGATCGACATCCTCTCCATGAACGACATGACTGCGTTTGTCATAAAATTTCTTCATTTCTTTCATAATTTCTTCTCTTTCGTTATAATTTTGTTTTAAAAGTCGCGAGACCCTAACAGCTAGTCTGTGACTCAACTCACTCATCTCCCCCTGTTTGAAAAATAGTGCTTCAAACGCAATCATGTAGTCTACTAACTTGTCTTCTAATCTATCCCTATCATAGGCGTAATTAAAGCGCCGTATGGCCATACTCAAAGGAGGGAGTTGCTCCAAGTTTATCTTGTTAAATTTATCCCAAAAACTTCTAAATTCGCTCACTTCAGTCCCTATTAAAGTGTATTGTGGTCCAAATAACACCTTGTAGTCACTACAGATGAGTCTCTCCCTAATTATGCTCTGAATATCTAACATAGGTGTTTTTTTGGTGATATTGAAGCTGATAATGCCCGATTTAAACAGCTTTAAGGCCGTGACTAACTTGTTGAAAATTTCATTTACATCTACATCGAGTGGTAGCGATTTACTAGTTGGTGGCTTTTCTCTAATCACCTTCTCTATCTGGTATGTAAGTTCCATTTTGTATTCCAAGTAAGTTATATCAATATATTGCATTTGAGAGAAAGTAGTTTGGCTCAAGATTTCCTCTAGCTCGCTCGTGTTAATTCTTCTTATTATTAGACCGTTTCCTAGATCTATTTCATCTACATCACTACTGAAATTATGGAGTGGACAGAGCACTCGTAAATCTACACTATTGCTATAGAAGAATTGTTCCAGATCAAAGTACATATTATCGAAAGCTTCACGGTCAAATTCGATCTTCTCTGTGG
>JAEOSP010000759.1 GCA_016840305.1 Candidatus Hodarchaeota archaeon | reverse complement strand
TAGTTTGTTAGTGTGTTTATTATAGTTTAAAAATGTTTTTGTATAATATTAGTTCATGAGGAGAGGAGAGTTACCTGAGCAATGCGAGTTAGCAAAGAAAAGTCAATACCGCAGAAAAATTGCAGCGTTGGCAAAACCTTTGGATCCCCAAAAAATGAAAACCATGGAGATTGCTGAAGCATTCCGTAAATATATCCTAGATTCAAAAGATGTACCAAAATATCTCCGCGGCAAATTAAATTCTTATAATAGATTCTTGGAGACTGTCGATGAAAAAGGCCCAATCCCCAAAGAGGATCTTCAAGGCTTAGGATTTGATGCAATTGCATGGGAATTATTTTACTATAATAATGTATTCTTCCATTACCAGGGAGACAGGTCTTTCACAGGCCCTCTTCAGTTCATTGAACCAAGTTGTGGCATTGAATTATTTGTTACAGCTTTGGATTATTCAGAAAAACGCTGCTCTTTTTACCTTGAAGGAGAAGAAACTAACTCACCGGATACTACCTTTCCTCCTAAGATTGTCCTTGACACAATTGTTACACTTGAGGAAGCAGTTTTTAGGATAAACACATTCAGATACTATGAAGCTGAACCAATATGTTCGCTCATATTATTACTAAAAGAAATATATGACTTTAAGAAAACCATTCTCAAGTCACGACTTAATAAATTAATTCCGAAGGGGAAACTAAGAAAAAACGATTTTATTAAGGTTGTAAGGAGGTTTGCAAGTTCTGGGGGAGATATAGATTCCCTTCTGGATAGTTTGTTTGCAATGAGATCTACTGGATTGGTCGTACATAATAGTTATGCACGTGATGAAATTGAGCACACAATAAAACTCTGCAATCTTATTGCACGTTCCTCAATTACAAGGCAAATAATGGTCCACAATGAATTTATGAGACAGAAGAAACTTGTAGGTATGTCAGTTTGGAGTTTAGGAGAATCGAACCAATTAACATCGCTTGACAACGTATCATGGCTTGCTGACATGGCTTATGGAAATCCATATATGGTATTAAGTGACCTACAGCGCTCAACAGTGGTGTCCGACCAAGATTTAACAGACTCTCAAAGTTTGTTCTTCTCATGTACGATGCCCGAGATACTGAAAGAAATTGGAGGTACTCCCACATTTCAAGAAAAGTTCGATGTTCAAGCAAAAATCAACAGGTTTTTCAAAGTACTTTCTACACCCTCCAAAAGCTTCAGAGCCGCTGCTGCAAAAGTTCTTGATCATCTCTATATAGAGCTTACAGGAAAAACCTTATTTGAAACGTTCCCTGATCTTGAAGAGAATTTCAGAAAAGTCCAACAAACAGATTTCATAAGAGCTGAAGATTTTCCTGAAATTGTAGAACAATGGAAAAAGAAATATATGACTGAATGATTTGTTAATGTGTTTATTATAGTTTAAAAATGTTTTTGTATAATATAAGTTCATGAGGAGAGGAGAGTTACCTGAACCATGTAGATTAGCATCTAACAGTAAATACCGTAGAAAAATTGCTGCATTGGCAAAACCCCTGGATCCTATAAAAGCAAAAAGTCTGAAAGTAGCAAAAGCAATGCGTGATTTTGCTGTTGAAACTAAAGGAACTTTTAGAAATCCTAAAAATTTTAGTCCTGCTCTTGTGGAACACATTGAGAATGCAATGAAAAAAAGATATTCTGTTGATGAGTTCTCTATTTTGGATGCAGATGACATGTACTGGGAATTATTCTACAATGATGGTGTATTTTATGGTTTTGTTGGTACTGATTTAAATTTTGTAGGTCCCCTTCAACGTATTGAAAAAAGTCTAGACATAGAAATATACATTACAGCTCTAGAAGCTTCGAAAAATCTCCCTTCTTTTTATTCTCCTGACCGGCACTTTGAAAATGGACGTTCCGTTCCCCCAAGAATACTCATTAACACAACTATGATACTCGATGATGCTTCGTCACAGATAAATATGTTCAGATATAATGAAATTGAGCCAGCATCCCTTTCCTTATTTCGCTCAAATGAGAAGACAGATCCCAAAAAAAATATTCTTAAGGCAAGGTTGAATAAATTACTTCCCCGAGGAAAACTTAGAAAAAATGATTATCAAAAGCTGGTATTTAAGTTAATAGATTCTGGAGTCGAAGTGAATGGAATTTTCTCTTTCTTTTTTTATCACTTTTTAGTTAGAAGTGCTGGATTGGTGGTACACGAGACATATGCAAAAGATGAAGTTGAGCACACACTAAATCTCTGCAACAT
>JAEOSP010000758.1 GCA_016840305.1 Candidatus Hodarchaeota archaeon | reverse complement strand
TCTGGGACTCACCAGTAATATCAATAAGACAAGAATTATGGTGATAGCCGTACCGGTCAAAAAATGCTCTCTGACCCAATTGGCTTTTTCAGCAACACCTTTTTCAGCCAACCAATTTGCTACTAACAGGATATTGCCAGCAAGAAGGATTAGCCCGATCAACGAGATCACAATAATTTTTCTGATTCCTAAACTCATAATTTACCCTTTCAAAAATATAAATTCTTCAACCTTCTAAGATAGCGCCATAGCTTAGCAAGCGCAAGAGAAATTTATAAAAATTTTAACTTCTTCTTTTACAAGCACTTAAGCCAACAGTCATCCATGTGCTAAATTCCAGCTTGTACCATTTCATCCTAATTTATCATTTGACTTCTAATATGTTTGGTGGTTTAATTTTGTCTGTAAAAGATCAATTTTTTTACCCCTGTTTTTAAGGATTGTTAATTATGGCTGAAAGATGGGTTTCGATTGACGAAATTTCGGAACACCTGGGGGTTAAAAAAGACACCATATACAAATGGGTTGCTCGCAAAAAAATGCCCGCTCATAAAGTTGGCAGGCTTTTAAAGTTCCAGATAAAAGAGGTTGATCGCTGGATCCGAGAAGGCAAAGCAAGCTCTAATTACAAAGGGAATTTTTGAAGGATTCAACGAGGAAATAATAAAATGACTAAATTGCCAGTAATAATAAACAAGCGTATTGCATATGAATGAAGAATGCCAAATAATTCGTTGCCCTAAATGTAGGCAAAAATTAAGGGTGCCCTCTAACCAAGGAGCATTAAATGTAAAATGCCCAAGCTGCGGTAAGAGTTTTCCTTTAGATGATGAATCAAGCATTTCTTTGGAAAGGTTTGCCGACTCCATAAATGAGCAGATAGATACTGACTCTCAAAATGGTTCGACTTTTATCAAAGAAGTTGCCAAGTACTTTATGGATTTTCTGGAAACGGATTTTCATAAACGTCGGAATCCGAAAAGAAGTATCAAACTACGCAACCCGAACAATCTTCTTGTTGGTTTGAATCTAAATAAATATCCTGACTTTAACAACCTTACTTGGAAATCTGTAAATAGTGGCTTTGGTACGAACCGGTCTATTGAAAAAGGTCGGTACAAAACCAATATTCCCCAAAATCTTTTGGATTTGATTAAATTTCAAACAGAGAAGCTTTCAAGTAATCAGGTAAATCACATTATCAAAAATATTTCTGAAGGATTGGAAAAAACCTCGGATATATATAAAGAGGAATATGACACGGCCTTAACATCTTCTCTGGAATTTGCAGCAAAAACAATAAAAGAAAGCTTAGTTTTGCCTTTCATCAATAACATTGAAAAATCATTGGAAAATCTAAATTTGGGTGATGAAAACAGTATATATTTGATGGAGGAAGAATTAACTAATGTATTGGTCACGCTCCTTGAAAGTAAAATATCTGAATTACTGAAATTATTAATTGCAAAACAGAAGGCTGCTCTTTTAAAAGAACTCAAATCAGTTTTTGATATTGATGACATCAAAAATGATATAGTTGCATTTTTTGAGAACTTCGAAGTTACTGACCTTTTTACCGAAATTTATGAACTTGACCGGAACAAGAATATTTTAGATAAGCAGGAATTTTATTTTTACTTTTGTGACATTTCGTTCAACAGAATTAAGTACCCTATTTTCTACATTCCATTTAGCCTTGAAAAAACAAGCGGTGGTTTGCAAATCGATTTTGATTCTCAGGTTTATATCAACAAAAAGGCCTTAGGATATATAGTCCAGGAATACAACAAAGAAAAGGAGAAAAAGGGCAATCTAAAGACTACCACTGATAGAATAATTTATCTCGCCGAACACAAAGACGATTTTGCAGTAGTTCTTAGCAATATAATCGATGAAATAACTAACTTTTTTGAGTTAGATTCGAATATCAATATTTCTGTTTCTGGCCCACAAATTGCAAAAAGTCTTTTGGTGAGGATGTCCAACTCTTGCTATGTCAGTTTGTTTGATAAATCAGATGAGGCATTAGTTAATGATTACGAGGAAATCCTACAGTTATTATCAAATGACGATAATGTTCTGGCCCAGGCGTTTGATAAATTAATCGACGATTTTATACACAAAAACCCAAAGCCGTTTAACCCTGAAGTGGAAAATGAATGGGATGATACGGCTACAAGCGACAAATTAGTTTTTGCCAGCCCCATCCCCTTAAACAGTGAACAGCGGCAAATATTATATGCAACAAACAAAAAAGGATCTAAGTACATAACTGTTGAAGGACCTCCAGGTACAGGTAAAAGTCACACAATAACAGCTATTGCTTTTGAGGCTATCTTAAAAAACCAATGTGTCCTTATCTTATCTGACAAAAAAGAGGCCTTAGATGTTGTTGAAGTGAAGATCACCGAAGCGATGAACAAGGTCAGGACGGATAAGAAGTTTCAAAACCCCATACTTCGTTTAGGAAAGACAGGAAATACCTATAACCAAATATTGTCAAAGTCTTCTCTTGAAAATATCAAAACCCTTTACAGGGCCGTAAAAAAAGATTATCAATCCTTAGAGCAGAATATTGAAAAGTCAGTAAAAAGCCTGAAGGAGGATTTAGAGGCTGAAATTTTGGCTTGCAATGAAATATATGTTGAAGAAGTCTCTGAACTATTTGGTTTGGAGTCCCATTACGAACAAAATGGATGCCATGTTGATGTTGAAGAGATTTTAAGGCAACCTGATTCGGCCATAGAGCTTGAAGAATTCAAAAGAATCTTTTTGGATATTAAGAGCAAGTATGTCAATGACCACAATAGTGAAATCGCTAAATTATCAGAACTATTTGGTGTCCCTATTGATAGCTTTGAAAGTCCATCGAAGTTGTTAAATTTTACTAAATTACTGGTCGCAATATCTGGAGATGCCACAGAAATAACCAATGTGTTCGAAGAAAAAAGTGAATTACTCAAAAATTTCCATACGCTGTCAGATGGGGACTTGGAAAAATTAGACATAGTAACAAAAGCATACGAAAATTTAAGGAATCCTGTTTTTGGTTATTTCCTTAAAGGCGGCAAGTTAGAAAAAGTAAACAAAGAATTCAAGGATACATTTCCTTACTCAAAATTTGATTACTCCTATAAAAGCTTAGAGCAACTAAACAATGTTTTAGAGATTCTGAGTTTTGCTTCTAAGTTAAAACAAAACCTTTCATCTCCTTCTGATATAGATTTTGATTACCTTAATATTATTCACCGCTTCATTCAAGATGACACGATGGGTTCATTATCTGCAGAAATGGCCCAGCTTGCCGAAGATATTGAATATCTAATAGCGAATTTCAACAAATATCCCAAAACCCTAAATAAGATCGGTTTGGTTCAAACTTCCCTTGTGAGTTTCGGTAATAACCAATTTACCGAAATGTCTGATAGGGATTTTGATATGATAATCAGATATATAAATCTTAAGCAAAAAATAACAAAGGATTTCAATAACATACCTTTGCTGAATTATGCTGATCAAAGCAGGGATATTGAAAATCTCACTACACTGAAAATGACGTATTTGTTAGATGGACGGGTAATAGATTTCTATGAGCAAAACCGTAACGATGCTAACACGATACGAAATGTTATTAGACAAAAAAGAAAGTTCAACAGGGGTGATTTCTTAAGATTAAAAGAGGCTTTCCCCTGTATTCTGGCAGGTGTCAGAGATTATGCTGAATATATACCGTTGGAACCAGAATTATTTGACTTGGTAGTAATTGACGAGGCCTCCCAGGTAAGTATCGCCCAGGCTTTTCCTGCTTTGTTCAGGGCAAACAAGGTTGTTATTCTGGGTGACAAGAAGCAGTTTAGCAATGTTAAAGCCGCCCATGCTCGCTCCGATACAAACAAAGAATACCTGAACAGTCTCAAGGAAACATTCAGGAAGTACATATCCGATGAGGGGTCAAAACTTGTTAAACTTGAGAAGTTCAACATTAAGACTTCCATCCTGGAGTTTTTCGAATTCATTAATAATTATAATACTCAGCTATTAAAGCATTTTAGGGGCTACAAGGAGTTAATTTCTTATTCCAACAAATACTTTTACCAAAATAACTTCCACGTAATGAAAATAAGAGGCAAGCCTATAAATGAAGTACTAAAGTTTTCTTTTGTAGATCATGATGGCAGGACCGAACTTATACCCAATACGAATATCCCTGAAATTGAATTTATTAGTTCAGAATTAAAAGCACTGAAAGAAAATAATAGTGATTTGAGTGTAGGCATCATTACTCCGCATACTAATCAACAAAAAATGCTCATGGAGATGATTAACAAATCTATCGATAGAGATTACTATTTTGAAAATTTGAAATTAAAGATAATGACCTTTGACACCTGTCAGGGTGAAGAAAGAGATATTGTTTTTTATTCTATGGTTGCAACCAAGGAACTCGACCGCTTATGGGGCATATTCATCAAAGATTTGGCAAGCGTGGATCTCGAAGAGGATGGCAGGATAAAAGCCCAGAGGTTAAATGTTGGCTTCAGTAGAGCTAAAGAATGTATGCACTTTGTGTTAAGTCAACCGTTGGATCAATATTCCGGCTCTATAGGTGAAGCCCTGAGACATTATAATAATGTCCTGATAGAGGCCAAGCATGAAAAAACCGCTGCTGATGTAGACTCAAACTCACCAATGGAGTCTCAGGTTTTGAATTGGTTTTATCAAACTGAATTCTGGAAGGAAAACAAAGACAATATAGAGTTTACCCCACAATTTAAGATAGGGAAGTATCTGAAGCAGTTGGATAAAACATATAAGCATCCAAACTATATTGTTGATTTCTTGCTGTTCTATCAGGATGGATTGAACGGGGAGCATAAAATTATTATCGAATACGATGGTTTTAGGGAACACTTTAAAGATGTTGATGTAATCAACCAATTTAATTACCAAGACTATTACTCGGATGATGATGTTTACAGAAAGAAAGTCCTTGAGGGATATGGCTATAAGTTTTTAAGAATTAATAGATTTAACACAGGTAAAGACCCTATAAAAACACTCGATCAAAGAATCAAGCAGTTAATTGGTAAAGGCCATAAAGGTAACAATTTATTAGATAATATTCTTGGAACAGTCGACAGGCTTCAAAATGGGCATATGAAAGATTGCCCTAAATGCAAGAAACTTAAAAACCTTGACGATTTCCGGGATTCGTCTCTAATCACAGGTTATGGAAGATTTTGCAGAAGTTGCAAGGGACTTGTAGATTACAAAGAATCTAAAGTCTCTAAGATGGTTGAAGATATTGACACTAAAACCAAAAGTTGTCCAAAGTGCGGTTCCCGCATGGTGTTACGGAATGGGAGATATGGGCCTTTCTTTGGTTGTTCAAAATACCCATACTGTAGAGGGACAAGAAACTGTTGATTAATATCAAATCATTCTTATCGGTAAAATATATGGCTTGGAAAAGACTGAGGTTTACTAACAAGGCGAAATAAGTAAATGACATCTCATAAAAATACGAATGAAGAGGCACATGCCCAGTTCCTACATTATCTTGAGAATAATGATGTGACAAGCATCGATAAAACTCTATCGAATGGTATAAGTCCGAACATTGATATTGGGGACGGTTGGACTCCTTTGATGTTAGCATCATGCAACGGCTACTATGAAGTCGTCAAAATATTGATCGAACATGGTGCGGATGTGAATCTAATGGATGATAAGAATGAAACCGCTCTTTCCACAGCTTTGGCTTTTGCCTGTAATCCAGAGGGAAAGGAACCAGATGAGGCAGCTGAAGCCAGTCAATATTGGCAGTCTGTTTTTGAGGGAAAGCATGTGCAAATTGTGAGATTACTTCTTCAGGCAGGTGCCAAAGTTAACACTCAAAATGTTTTTGCTAATCAATTTTTAATGCTTTGCTGTCGTGAAGGTCGGTCTAATTTTGTCAGAGCCCTTCTTGATAATGGTGCAGATGTTAATGCGAAAGATTCAATCGGCATGACACCTCTAATGCATGCCACATTACCACCTTCGCAGCCCGAAGTCTTTAATCTGCTCTTGGAACGAGGTGGCAATGTTAACTTGCGTAATGACTTAGAACTTACGGTGCTTGATCAGGCGTTAAGTGATACGACACTTGACCTTGCTAAACTTATTGTTGACGCTGGCGGTAACGTAAATGAAGAGAATTATTATTTAACAAGAGCGGCGGAAGAAGGCCAAATTGAAGTTGTAAAGTTCCTACTTGAGAACGGTGCCGATCCTAAACAAAAGAATGATAGAAATGCGACAGCCCTTCAATTAGCACGACAGAACGGACACCGTGAGATCGTTATTCTCCTTAGGGAGGCAGTTGGGTTACCTAAGTTAAATCTTACCAAAACAAATGCTGAGCCCCTAAGAGAAGACCAAAATAGTTATGGAAAAAGAAAAAAAGGAAATATAACAAGCTTTCTTAAATCTCTTTTTCATTTACATCAAAGGAAAAACTTTTATCGTGACAAAAATGAGATTTTTATGCGTTCTTGGTGGTTGGCTTATAAGGTCTACATGTCCGCTGTTAATATTTTTTCTATTACTGCTCCCAGTAATTTTTTTGATGATGACCGAGTTATTGAACAAGATAGGAAAATCTTTATCGAAAAGATAGCTTATACTATGTCCTTTGTTTTAGATAAACTTGCTGCTGAGATTAAGGAGGCACATAACTGGGAATCCAAAGGTGGTTATGATCTTAACATTACTTATCAAGTCAATCTTGGTTTGGCATTGGATCAAGTTTTTGGGCTTACTGAAAAAGGAGATGAATTATTTGTTGAGTTACTTCAATCGTATTGGACGCCAGATTATGACGATGATTATGAAGACTATTGGGGTATATGTGATGAGCCTATTGATATGAATAAAACCTTGGGGGAGATTCTCAATAAGCCAATTTCTGAAGAAGAATACAATGTAGAAATGTTATACACCTATCGTCTTAGCAAAATTGTTAATGTTGTCGATCACCAAAAAGTCATAGATAACATTCGAAACATGTATCAAAATATTGGCATATCATTTTATGACAAGGCTTTCTTTCAGTATCGTCTCGGGAAAATTAAGAAAGAACTTAAACAGATGGCAAACAGAGAACAATAAAAGCCACTTATTTTTTCCGGTGGCTAATAAAATAAACAGAAAAAATCGTGTTTGTTGAGAGTACTTTTTATGTTCAAGACCATTAAATCTCGAGTATGGGCATTTGATGCAGAATGGATACCTGATCCTCATGCAGGAAGATTGTTATATGATTTATCTAATAATCTGCCAGATGCTGATGTTCTGAAGCAGATGTGGAAGGAAGGAGGTGCCACAGAGGAAGACCCTACCCCTTATTTGAAGACAGTAGTATGCAGGATAGTTTCTGTTGCTGCTGTAGATAGATTCATATCAGAAGGCAAAACTAAATTACATTTACTATCCCTACCTCGTGATTTGAATGATCCTGAACAAATTTCAGAGCAAGGTGTCGTTGGCACATTTTTAGATAAGATCGGCCAATATAAGCCCCAGCTGGTTGGCTTTAACTCCTCTTCTGCCGACTTAAAAGCATTTATTCAAAG
>JAEOSP010000757.1 GCA_016840305.1 Candidatus Hodarchaeota archaeon | reverse complement strand
ATCAGCAGAGGGTTGATTGGGTGAACAAGTTACGTTCTTTGGGCATTTCTGTGCTATTCGAGAATGGGCCTATCTTTGATGAATATAGAGAATTGAACAATAGAGCAAAATTGGGACTAAATTGGTCATCTTTAGGAGACTTAAATGCGCGAGTGTTTGAGTTGATGGCGATGAAACTATGTCCAATTATTGATAGATGTGATGACTTAGAAAGATTTGGTTTCAAAGAAGGTCATCACTATTTGGGATTTGATGACTTGGATGAAGCGGTTCTTAGAGTGCAATGGGCATTAGAAAGTCCACATGAAGCAGAAGAGATTGCTCTTGCTGCATACAATAAAGTGAACATGGAAGATTTTACATATGACGCGCTTGTGAATAAAGTACTAAAGGAGTTTGGATTAGATGAGTAAAAATAATGGTAGTTCTCCTTTACCTAAAATGTCCACAAATTTGTCTGCTTTAGATGCATTAAAGCAAGCAAAGCCTCCAGCAATTATTCACCATAGAGGAGACTTGAATAAAGTTACATCTGATGGGGTAGCGTTTTTCAGGAAGGAAAGCATTGTTCTTTCTGGTATAGGGAATGTGAAGTGCGCTCCGTATGATGACCACTTTGTTTTTAGAGATGCTAGAAAAATCGGATGGACTACCTTTTGTACTTGCGGAAGTCCCGCTGTGGTTTTGAACTATGACGCTTATAAGGAACATGGAAGTTCTCAGGGAGCGTTACTTGTCTGTAAAGGTCACATTGATAATGGGAAACATAATGCGGTAAACCGATGATAAATCTATTTGGAAAAGGGTATATCGGAACAGAGTTTGTACGTCAATTTGGCACTGATGTTTTAGTAAACGATAAGTTCGATTACATGCCAGTTTCTAATAAGGTTCTGTATACCATCAGCACAACGGATAATTACAATGTACAGGATGCTCCCTATTTAGATATAGACACAAATTTAACTACTCTCATCACTTTCTTAGAGAATATGAGAAAGGTATTTGGAAAGACATCAGAAATTACTTTTCTTTCTAGTTGGTTTGTGTATGGTGTACAAGAAGAATTTCCTGTAAAAGAAGACGCTCCTTGTTACCCTAAAGGGTTTTACTCAATAACTAAACTGGCAGCAGAACAACTTTTAGCAAGCTATTGTAAAACTTTTGGAATGAATTATCGTATACTAAGATTGTGTAATGTTATTGGTGGGAATGATAAAGGAATGGGGAAAAAGAAAAATGCTCTCCAATACATGATTACTCAATTATGTAATAACCAAGAAGTTACTCTTTATGATTCTGATGTCTATAGAGATTATATGGATGTTAGAGACGTGGTTGAAGCTATAAAGCTAGTTATGAAATCTCCATCAACTTTTGGAGAGATTATAAATATTGGTTCTGGAACATCCCATAAAGTGCAAGACTTAGTACGTTATGCAAATAAACTCATAATGACAGGAAAGATAAAGTCTGTACACGTTCCTGAGTTTCATAAGAAAGTTCAGACTAATAAGATGGAGATGGATGTAACTAAATTAGATGCTTTAGGATTCTTTCCCAGGTACTCTATCTATAAAACTATAGAGGAGATAATAGAAAATGCCGTATAGAATAGGACGAGAAGACATAATAGAAGCAAGTAGACATCTTATTTCAGGAACATTTAATAAATTTACTCCTGGAGAAACTTACATTTCTCCACATGGTGCAGATATAAGTGGAAATGATGTAGCATCATTAGTAGAATGTTCGCTAGGGAGATGGTATACCGAAGGGAAATATTCAAGAGAGTATGTAGACAAGCTTCGTAAATACTTAGGAAACAGTGTAAAATACGTTACACTGTGTAACAGTGGAAGTAGTGCCAATTTATTAGCTATTTCAGCTATGACTGCTCCAGAATTCGGGGAGCGAAGACTTCTTCCTGGAGATGAAGTCATTACTACCGCTTTAAACTTCCCCACTACCGTAAACGCTATCATTCAAAACGGGGCTATTCCTGTGTTTGTTGATGTTGAATTGGGTACATATGTTCCTAAGATAGATGATATTGCAGAAGCGATTGTGATAGGAAAAACTAAAGCGGTTGTGTTGGCTCATACTCTTGGTAATGTATTTGATGCAGACGCTCTTGAAGATTTATGTAGAGAGTATAATATTTTCATGTTGTCGGATTGCTGCGACGCTGTCGGTTCTACTTTCAATAATAAGCCAGTGGAATCCTATGGGGACTTTGCAACACATTCTTATTATCCTGCACATCATATCACTGGAGGTGAAGGAGGGGCGGTTCTTACAAATAGTCCTATGATTGATAGAGTTGTGAAATCTTTTAGGGATTGGGGCAGGTCATGTTTCTGTGAAACTGGAAGAGATAATGCTTGTGGTAAGAGATTTGAACATAAGTATAAAAGCCTTCCTGATGGATATGACCATAAATATGTATATTCTCGTTTAGGGTATAATCTAAAAATTACAGATTTACAAGCTGCTTTGTTATCATCTCAAATTGATAGACTACAAGAATTTGTAGACGCTCGTAGATATAATTTTATTTATCTTTCAGAAAGAATGTTGGACTTTGAAGAGTGGTTTATTCTTCCAAGACCTTCCTTGAATAGTGACCCTTCATGGTTTGGATTTCCTATAACTTTAAAATCTTACGCCTGTGATTTTACTAGAAAAGAGTTGATAAACTTTCTAAATAAGAAAAAGGTAGGCACTAGAAATATGTTTGGGAGTAACCTTCTCAGACAACCTGCTTATGAAAATATAGAACATATAGCTCAAGATAAACTCTATAACAGTGATATTTGTACTGAAAGAACTTTCTGGATTGGCGTTCATCCAGGTTTGACTTTGGACATGATGGACTACATTATAGAAGTTTTTGGTGAATTTCTAAATGGGAGAAGCGGATGCTTAGAAGTTTTGTAAATTGGAACATCTTTCTAAACGAATTACTCGCTGATGATTACCCATCTCCTCCTGATAAAGGTCATACCGCACTTATGCGCGGCATTATGACAGAATGGATTGGTGGATTGAAGGGTGTAAAGAATGTTCTTGATGTTGGGTGTGGAGATGCCGCTATAGCAGAAGGATTTTTCAAGAAACTGAATATTGAATATACTGGCATTTCTAATGGGATTGATGTTGAGAAACTTACGTCTTTAGGAAAGAAGGTTATCAATGGAGATTTTAGTTTCTTAGAAGAGTTTGCAGATAATTCCTTTGGATTAATCTTCTCACGACACTCTTTAGAGCATAGCCCCGCCCCCCTGCTTACCCTGATGGAGTGGCACAGAGTATCAGCACACTTCCTATGCCTAGTTCTCCCAAACCCCGCTTATTGGGGGCGTGTGGGGCAAGGACATTACTCTGTTCTTGAAGAAGACCAATGGAATTTCTTATTGAAGCGTTCTGGATGGAATGTGATTTGGAGAAAGAATACAGAACAAGAATTTTGGTTTATGTGTGAGAAGGCTAAGAGGTATTAATGACTAGACTTTTTATAACATCCTATCAAAAATCTGGCACTCATCAAATCATGCCAGCGTTTGAAATTACTGCTGACATTGTAGATAGAAGTCATAATGGAACTTATAATCTTCCTGATTATGTTGGACTAAAGAAAACCATCTGTAAAGAAGGTGTACAGGTGACAGTAAAAGAGTT
>JAEOSP010000756.1 GCA_016840305.1 Candidatus Hodarchaeota archaeon | reverse complement strand
GATACTGATCTACTAAGTTACGATGTAATAATCGCTACTTATGAAAAATTATTGATGTTATTAATTAAAAATCCGGATTTAATGAAAAATGTAGGTATCGTCATAATAGATGAAATACAAAATCTTGGTCATTCAAATAGAGGAGTTAATTTAGAAATATTGATTTCATTATTATTGACTAAAGGCTCAGAAAATTTACAAATCATAGCTCTATCTGCTACAGTACCTAATTCCGAGGTAATTTCATCATGGTTAGGTGCGCAGTTAGTTGAATCACATTTACGCGAAATCGATTTACGAGAAGGAATTGAATATACAGGCAACACAAAAATAATCTTCAATAACTTTGAACTTGAAAAAGGTGACTTTCTCTATAAAGATTATAATACAGAGAAAATATTTCTCGAAAAGGGGCTAAACTCCAATTCATTTGAGTCAATAATATCTTTGTCAAAAACTGAACAAACATTAGTTTTTTGCAAATCAAGACCAGATTCAGAAAAAATATCCCAAGATTTATCGAAACATATGGATAGTAGAAATGTTAATGAGTATCTTGTACAGCTTGATGTAATTTCAGATCCAACTCCTTCATCACTAAGATTAATTCGATCACTAAGAAACGGAGTTGCTTTTCACCATGCTGGACTGTTATCAGCTGAAAGAGAAATAATTGAAAGAGCTTTTTCAAATGGGGCAATTCAAATACTATGTTCAACTACGACATTAGCCTCTGGAGTTAATACTCCAGCGAAGAATGTAATATTTAGATCCCACTCGATAGGAAAAAAAGAACTTCCTGTCACTTATTATAAAAATATGTCAGGAAGAGCAGGAAGGCTCTTCTATCATGATGATTTCGGGAGATCTATACTTTTTGCTGAGTCAGCTAAAGATATTGAGTCCTTATGGAATAGATACATACAATCTGACCCTGAATCAGTTGAATCACAAATACCTAACTATGGAGTATTTAGCCTTCCTTTATTGCTATTTATCCATGTTTTTAATTGCATCAATACCAATGAAATCTTAGATGCTATTCGAAATACTCTGTTTGGACATAGAATTATCGATTCTAATACTATTGTTAGAGATTCATTTGAAAAAATGATACTTCAAGAAATTTCGGAATTAAGCGAAAAAGGATATATTCAAAGGATTGAGGATGCAATCATTATTACAGAACTTGGTCTATGCTGTGTAAGGGATTTAATATCTCCACAATCTTTGGATGTTTTCATTAATTTATTAACAAGAATTGAAAAAAGTACGGTAAAATATGAAGATTTAACAGAAACGATCCTTCAAATGGTATGTTATTCGTTTGACGCTAGAAAGTCAAATTCGTTATTATATTTACCAAGAAACAGGAGTTCAATAATTGAGTATGCAAGGTCAAACGAAGATAAATTTCTCTATAAAGACATAGAGCGTGATGAATATCTTCGAACTGTATTTACAACTCAATTATTAATAGATTGGATGAATGGTACAAATTATAATAATTTACGAAAATACGGTACTCAATCAGGACAAATAAAACGAATTGCAGAAACGATTGCGTGGTTATTAAGAGACGTATACAATTTATCAAAGTGTGATATTTTCAACTTCGAACCCGGATTCCACAATTACCTTCAATTACTTTCTGAACGAGTATATTATGGAGCACCTGTTGACACGTTAAATATTTTAAGATTAAATATCCCGGGAATTCAAAGAACAAGAGCCTCACTATTATCAAACGCTGGATTTAACACTCTGGAGAGTCTACTGAATTCAACAATAGATGATTTAGTAAAGGTTCAAGGTATAAACCAAAGAGTCGCTCTGATGATCAAAGAAGAAATAGAAAAATACCTCCCAAATGAAAACGAGAAACAGTATCGCATGCAAACAAGGAGACTAATAGAACTCGGGCTTGATCCTAATATAATTCGTGGTTTATACGAAAACAAAGGAGACGATTTTGTAAAAACATTCTTAGATATTTGCGATTCATACTTTGGAATTAAT
>JAEOSP010000755.1 GCA_016840305.1 Candidatus Hodarchaeota archaeon | reverse complement strand
TCCATGATGATGACTCAAAGTTCCGCCATTAGCTTGGAATGTATCTAATACTGTCTTCCTGATGTGATAATACTGGTTGAATTCATCATTCTCCTTTTGCGGTGCAACGAGTGTGAAATAGAGATTAGCACCATTTGGGTAAAAATGACTACCATGCGTCCAGAGAATTGGACATTCAGGTTTCAATATTTTTCTTGTGACACGATATAAATTCATAATATTATCCCAAGTAGTACTAGTTTCAAACGTTTCAATGAGGATACCATGATCAATGAGGGGATCACGGATAAAAGGAAGTTCATACCGTCTTTTGTACCAGCTTTTTGCGGGTCTTGATCCAAGAAAAACTCCTTTATATTTGTTAATAGACTTCTTTGCTTGTTTGAATGTCAAGGAAACGAGCGGGGAATCACCTTCAAATGAGAGAACGCCCATGCAGCGTGTTCCATCCTTATAACCTCTTTTTTCTAGGAATTGCAACAGCATTCGGTAAGAAAAAGGTATCTTGGGGGGATCCCGCATTAACGCTTGAGCAACAATATTATGGGAAGTCTCTTCGCTGTCTGATATACGCATCACTGAAGGACGATATCCGTTTTGTAGAATCTCTTTATATGCTAAGAGTCCTTCTTCGAAACTTTTGAAGAAAAAAGCTGACAAACGCGTCCTTTCAGGAGTTTTCCAAACACGTAGGGTCATTTCGGTAATTATACCAAAAGTTCCTTCGGAACCAAGCAGTATATGATTGATATCGGGCCCTGTTGCTCGTGCTGGGGCCTTTTTGGTGATTAATGTTTCTCCTAATCCCGTAACAAACTTCATCCCCATCACCATATCTTCAATTTTGCCGTAAAGAGTAGAATTTTGTCCTGCACCCCGTGTGGCAGCCCATCCCCCCAGTGTACTATATTCAAACGATTGAGGAAAATGTCCAAGAGTCAAGCCATAGGTTTTTAGCTGGGTTTCTAGATCAGGGCCCAATATCCCACTTTCAACGGCGATATATTGTGCTTCAGCATTCACATTAAGTATTTTATTCATCTGTGTTAAATTTACTGCTATGATGCCGAGAGAAGGTTCAATACCTAGCGTGACAGTTGTAGCTCCAGCTACAGTTGAAATGGGAACTTTATGTTTATTTGCTAATTGGACAACCTTAACGACTTCCTCATGATTATGAGGAAAAACAACTAATTCAACAACAGCTGGTATATCCGAAAAACGCGAACGAAGCGATTCCAGATAACCTTGACCTAAAGAGTTGGTTATGCGGGTCCAAGGATCAGTAGATATTTGTGTTTTATCAATTAACTGTCCTAACTCAGAGAGATAGGTGGCCGAAAGATGTGAATCACCTAGTATAGCATCTAAAGTCTTCTTTTGCGGGTATTTTTTGGGAAGGGTGCTTGGATCCATACCTAAATGATCAAAAACAAATTTTTTTAGCGGTTCGGTTACTTTTATATAAGCAGACTCACGATCTCCCCATTTTGTGGCGTTTTTCAGAGGTTCCATTTTATCTACATAATCCTTGGTCTATTCACAGAAATTAGAATACTAAATACTCTATCGAAATTACAGTGATGAAAGCTGGGTAAAAACATCATTAAGACATTTAAAAAGATTCATTTGTTAAAGTGCAACTTCTTCTCCGATGCCCGAATGTCAGTCATTTTAAAAGAATGGAGTTTATAGCTATACAGGTAATGACTGTGGATAAAACACTACTTCGCTCGTTTCATACTGAATATGATGCAATAAACTCCAGCGACTATTCACAACTTTTTGATTTAATTAGAAGAATTGTGAGTAATATTCTCAGAAAATCACATTCAGGTATTTTACTAGGATTAGAAGATCTTGGATTCCATCCGCGAGGGTTTGTAGGAGGATATCATCGTGTTGGGACAAATGAAATTTATCTTAATCGTAATGTATTACAAATAATGCGAGAAGAAACCCCAGAAGCCCACTACAAAGCCTATTTATTCCATTTACTCCTTCATGAATATATTCATTCGGTTGGTGTGAATGAAGAAAATGAGACAAGAGAAATCACTAGAGCGATATCAAGGGAGATATTTAATACTAAACATCCCGTTTATAAGATTGCAGCGTATGGCCTAAATGCCCTTTTTCCCCATGAATTTTATGAAGGGCACTTCGAACCTGAAGAACACTCACCAAGGAATATCGAATTTATCAAACTTAATCATCATGATAGCCGATTAACCTATATTTAAGAAATAAAATTTGAGTAAGTTCCATTCTACGGGTTGCTTAGCTGGCTTCAAAATAATCATTCTTTTCAGATCGAAAAATCTGGAAAAGTTTCCCAGCAAAATATAGTGTAGAAGTACCAAATACCAATGGTAACAAGTACATAAGATTTGTCTGGACTATAAAAACGTAAATTAGGTAATCAATGATTGATTGACTACTAGTGATTGCCATCAACCTACCTGATTCTCGTGGAAGAGGAAAAATTGTCCCTGCTGGAGCGGTACACCATATCAGTTCCCCGAATTGTCCAGGATTTACACAAAAGATCCCCACGTAGTAATAGAATAAAAAAAATAATGAATATATTGTTAATAATCCATCTACAATTGCTATTCCTAGAACTAAGTACTTTTTCCTACTTTTTGGACTCATAAATTATCAGGCGTTTTTCTATAATATTAATTTAGTGCGTCAAAAATAACTTTTTCTAGTAAGCAGGATTATATTTTCCCAATCCCTCCCATAACTAGCAATACTATTTTTGAACTGTTGTCATTTCAAATGGTTTTTCTCTTATATAGAATCTTTCTTGGAACCTGATTGGAGGAATTTTTGTGCCCTTATGTTCTAATTGTGGTAAGGAAGTGTACGATCGAAGATACTGTCCTCATTGCGGTCAACTCGTTACTATATATTATAATGCTCGTGCGGGCTACCGTTCTTTGAAGTTATTAGTTATTTTATCTGTAGTATCAACCATTTTTTGGTTCATTCCCATATTCTTCCAAATTGTCTAACTTTCTTATATAAATGTCTCTGTTCCACCTAACGACGTTTTACTTGGTTTGTTTCTTATCCTAGCGAATTGTAGTATTTATTTCTTTTCTTTTCTTTCTTATCGTTATGTTAATCCTGAAAAAATAAGGAGGATTAGTTTTATTGCTTGGACTCTATTTGTTCTCTGTAATGTACCCTTCGTAATCTTTTTGTTCATTCTTTCCTAACCATCAGGATTTCATCAATCGACTCTAGGTTTAAAAGAGCGTTTTCTGATTTTATATCTAGTGGTTGTTTTATCAGAAATATTTCATTCTGCAATAAGGAAGAAAAACAAATATATTAGAAAAGACATTTTGTTATAATCGTTAATGTAATGAGATGATGGAACTATGAAAATCGCGTATTCAGGTGAACAATTCGCTCGAGCTAATAAGATTGATATTTGTTATGATACCTTTGGTGAAAGAACCAATCCACCAATCCTTCTGATCATGGGATTAAGTGAACAAATGATAACATGGCAAGAGGAATTTTGTGAAGCAATTGCCTCTCAAGGCTACTTTGTAATTCGTTTTGATAATCGTGACGTTGGACTATCGACGAAAATTGACGATGCTCCAGTTCCAGATTTATTCGCCTTAATGCAGGGGGAACATGTAGAAATCCCTTATAAATTAATTGATATGGCAAAAGATGCAATCGGATTATTGGATACATTAAATATTGGGAAAGCTCATGTTTGTGGAGTTAGCATGGGGGGAATGATCGCTCAGACAATGGCAATTGAATTTCCAGAAAGAATCCGATCTTTAATATCAATTATGTCAACTACAGGAAATCCTGATTTACCTCCTTCTACACCAGAGGCCACAGCTGCGATAATGGCTCCTCCTGAGTCAGAACGTGCAGCTAGGATTGAACAAGGTGTGGAAATGTGGAAAATACTTGAAGGAGGAATACTTCCATTCGATGAACAGTCGACCCGAGAACGTGTTGGGCGATCTTTTGATAGATCTTTTTATCCCCTTGGAACAGTTCGGCAATTTGCTGCTATCCTTGGTTCAGGGAGTCGTGTAGAAGCACTTAAATCGGTTGAAACCCCTTCCCTTGTTATCCATGGTGATGCAGACCCCCTTGTACCTATTGAGGGTGGTCGTGATACTGCCAATTCGATCCCAGGAGCTAAATTTGTAAGTATTGCTGGAATGGGTCATAATATCCCCGAAGACCTTGCTCCTCAAATTATTAGTGAAATCGTAAGTCACATTAAACAAGCATGACTGAAATGAGATTTCATTGTTCACCAGCCCATTTTAATTTGTTTTTAGCTCTTGGTTTGGTGATTCTGCTTTTGATAATGTAACAGTCGATAATGATATTACACCCTCGGATCCTGTTCCTTTTGCAAATCTAGAATTTCTTCTCTCTGCCTTAATCATAGCATTTTAAATTCTTAGATATAAGAAGCGAAAGAAATTAAGAAAATAAATCTAGTAGATCGGGATTCATTCAGACTATAAAATAAACAATCAAACTTTGTTTGTAGACTTGATTCTTCTAAAATAAACTAGAAAAAGGGCTGCTAGGATGGAAAAAAGAGAAGCAAATACGAAGATGAGAGAATAACTTGTAGGATCGATAGTACGTAAGATACCTACCAAAAGCGGTCCTAATGCACCGACCAAGTTGGCTATCAGCATTACTAGACCAAATGCTTGACCTTTTTGTTTAGAATGTTTTGCTACAAGACTATTTGTGCTTGGCCAAAAAATTGCATTGATTATGCCAAGCAATATGTAAGCTAGGAAAAGTACAGGAATTATTTCAGCAGTATAGATAATTACCAGTATTATTACCATGAGTATTGAATCAAAAAATAGTACCCTATCTTCTCCCTGTTTATCTCCAAAATATCCTCCTAATAGCTGTCCTGTTGAGCCTATTAATGTTGAAATTCCAATGAACAATGCAGCATCTGTTAGTTCTACCCCCTTCGCCTCTGAAAGAAAGGGTGATAATATAAAATTAATCATACCCCTGTTTAACGACATCGCGATCATAAAAGCAAATATTATTAGTAGAAAAAGTTGAGACCCCTTAATCGAATTCTTCATAGAAAATTCATTTCTAATATTATTTTCCCTATTACTTTCTGGGTTATCTACCTCATTATTGTTATCTGGTTCATGTCTGCCTACAAGCAGCCAAAACGCGATAGTAATGATGATTAATGGAAAACTCCAGAAAAGGTATAGTTCTTGCCATGATAGTGATCCTAGCAAGAAATATACTGATAATGGTCCTAGAGAAGCTCCTAATCCTCCTCCTATTCCATGAAGGGCTAATATTTGATTATAGTTCCTGCTAAATGAATGAGTATCTGGATCTTCGTATGCTGTGGTAACCCATGATAATCCAGGTGGGTGATACAACGATACTCCGAATCCCAAGATTGCTACTCCACAAAGCATAATTAGGAAGTAATTACCCCATAGGCCAATTATTACTGTTCCAAGTGAGGCCAATATTAAACTAACAGTCATCATCAACCCACGACGGTATTTATCAGCTAAAACACCAAAAAAAGGTGACGGGAGTGCTGTTGATAGCGTTCCTATTGTTCCAATTGTTCCTAATCCTAGCCATCCTGTCGTTGTTGAATCTTGAAATAGATCTGATCCAACTAATAATAATATGACTGGAAATATAAAGTAAGGAATCTCTACTGAAGCGTGTAATATGAATGCTGAAATTAAGCTTATTCTAGGTTCGATCTTATTTTTGCGTTTCACGATTCCTCTGCTTTTTCTAATGTCACTTATAATATTCTCTCCGAGAATATACGAAAGCTTTCAGGTGACGGCTGTTTTTTACGCATATTTCTCAGTCATTTATAGGTGTGTAAAAGTATTTCTGGTCTAAAATCCTACAAATATTTCGTGTTTAATCTCTTTACAGATTTTAAAGTAATTGAAGAGATCATAAAATGTCTCTATCGCAATCTATGTTCTATTTTAGAGTCTGTATTGTCTCAAAAATCTATCTTGTAGATATCTCGGAGAATAAACTTATCCCATTCTTGACCTGAATGTAATTCAAAAATTGATTTTTCTTACATTTTTAATGGAAGTTCTTCATTGACCCCTACCCAGTCCTTTGTGAAAATCCAAACCTTTTAATGGTTAGAATATAGAACAGTATCATCTTACGAGTATTACAATATTCAAGAAACACATTAAAGTAATTAACTAGAGGATTTGGAAATAGGAGAAAAAAATATTGACAAACGAGAAACCCCTAACATATGTAGGTATAAGCGGGATAGCATTCCCTATACTCCTTGTAATCATGTTTCCAGAAGGAACAGCTATTTATTCCATTGCAAATATCCTATTAACTCTTTTTTCGGGTTTTTTATTCATAGTATCCATTCTTTGTGCTTGTGGACAAAAAGAAGTTCTCAAGGTTGAACAATCCTATGAAATCCCTTTATTTGAGGCTTTTACTTCCAATTTCGGAGATGAATGCGCAATTGTTTGGAAAAAAACTAATGAATTAGTGGAAATTCCTGGGAATGATGGGAAGTTAGCGTATACAGATGCTCATCGCATTTTGAATGATTACTTAAAACAAAATCCAGACAAAATTTGGGGGATTCAAATTGTTCCTCATGTTGAGATTGTGACACACATCTATCCTATTGAAGAAACTGAACTAAAATCCCTTATAAATGAAGTAGAAGAAGTTTCTACAGTTGAGGCCGATGAGGATCAGGGTACAACTGATGAGATTGAGGAGATTTCTCCAATGAAAGAAATAGACGTGTTTCCAGTCGAAGATATAGAAGAAATACTCCCTACTGAAGATATCAAAAGTGAAGTCTATGATGAAGCAGATGAGGATATTTTCCCAGTTGATGAAACAGAAGGAATAAGCACAGAATATGACACTGAAGTTCTCTCCATGGAGGAAGATACTGAAAATATGATGGAAACCGAGGTGGTTGAAGAAATTTCCACCCTAGGTGACACAGATTATCTAGTTACAGCCAAGGAAATTGAAGAAATTAAAGAAATTGAGGAAATTGATGATTCATCGGTTGTGGTAACAGAAGAAATAGCTCATATAGAGGACGCAGATCAGATAATCTCACTCGAAGAAATCAAAGATTTCTCCCCAGTGGATGAAACAGAGGATATGAGCGTCTGGGATGATCCTGAAGCTTTTTCTGCAGAGGAAGACACTGAAATTAAGGTTGAAACTGGAGTGCTGGAAGAAACCACTCTTGAAAAGGATGTAGAACCAAAAATAAAGGAACAACTCTTATCGAATATACCCAGTCCCTATATAATCTTTAGCAAAGCTGAAGGAGATGAGTCCTCTGTTAAGAAAACTGAAGATTTATCCATAATTGATGAAATCTCCAGTACAAAAGATTTAGAGGAAGTTCCTCCTGAAGAAGACACCGAGACAGAAGCTAAGGCAAAGTTATTATCAAATATTTCCGATCCCTACATAATTTTGAGCAAAACTGAAGGAATCTCCTCTGTAAAGGAAACTGAAGGTTTACCTCTAATTGAGGAAATCGCATCATCAAAAGATCTAAAAGAAGTTCCTCCTGAAAAAGACACAGAGTCAAAAGCTCAAGGAGGATTATTGTCAAATATCCCCAGCCCCTATATAATCTTGGGTAAAGTTGAAGATTTAGACAAAATAAATGATAATTACAAGCTTAAAGAGAATTTAGAAGAGGAATAATTTAGAATAATTATTTAATGAACATTATAGCAATTAAAATTCATTTTTTATTTTCTTAGTATTCTAATCCCAAAATTCACCAATTTAATGCCTAACCTATTTCTCAAACCTGGGATTACAATTGTTTTTTTCTTTTCAATGGCTTTTAAGGAAGTTTGGACAACATACTCTGATGATGTCCATGCAAACTTCGGTATCTCAGAATAGACATTCTTATTGATTGAAGTATATTCTTCAGTTTGATGAAACTCTGTATAGGTGAATCCAGGACATAATGCTTGAACCACGATATTATAATCTTCTACAGATTTTTTTATCATTTTAGAAAAATCTACCAAATATAATTTTGTCACGCCGTATAAGTAGTGATTCTTCAAGAATGCACCCGCAGAAGCGACGTTTATGATTACTCCTGCGTTGTTTTTCATCATTATAGGTAGTGCTGCATAAGTAAGTTGAGTAGGAGCAAGTATATGTACATATAATTGATTTCGATGTTTAGAATAAGGAATACTTTGAAATTTTCCTACATTTGCAAAACCAGCGTTGTTAATTAAATAGAATAAGTTTTTTGTTATTTTTATTTCATCAGCTACTGAATCTATTCCTTTTTGAGTTGATAAATCAGCCACTATTATTTTTATATCAATATTATGCTTAGCTAGAAGCTCTTCTCTTAAGCTGTTAAGTTTCTTTTCTCTTCTGGCAGTTAAAATTAAATTCATTCTTTTTTCTGCTAATTTGAATGTAAAAGTTTTACCTATACCACTTGAAGCTCCAGTAATCAACGCATATTGATTTTCCAACGAAACAGTCTCCAAGAACAGTAAACCAAGTTTTTTATCAACTTTTACGTAGAAATGAACACTATCATTCATCTATTCTTTAGTTAATCGAATTATAGAATCGAAAGAAGGTACAATTCCTTCAAAATCAGCTAATCCTTTTTCTTTCATCGTTTTAAGGCGTAAACGTATTCCTTCAAACTTATCAGCTAATGTTTCATTCAGAGTTCCATAATCTAGCTTTCCTTTATGCTCTTGTAATACTTTCACTATTTCTTCATATTCAGATTCGTAATCTATTGGTTCCATTTCTACCATCTAGCAATAAAATTTACTTTGTGTATTTAATTCATTATATTTCTTAAGTTATCTTAAATACATAAATTTAGCTTTTAATGAGCCGAACTTCATTATCATTCACTTGTTTTTCGAAAAAGGATGGCTAGAGGAATCATGAGAACAATCACCATTAGTCCTAGAATCAACGCACTCTCTGGAATTGAAGGTTGATAATTATAACCACCTGTTGATGGTAGTATATACGTACGTAGCAAATGAGGTTCAACTAAAGAATTTTCAAGGTCTGCTGTAAATATCACAACAAGATCTTCTTTAGGAAGAATAATTATCTTTTGTTCGTGATATCCATTAGCGAAATAGCCTGAAAATTCACCTGGATAAGTCCACCACTGATACCCATAACCTTCATCTTCATTAAAGAAATACGCTGTTTGGGTTGAATTAATAACCCATTCCTTTGAAATTATTTGTTCTCCATCCCATGTTCCGTTATTTAGAAAAAGATATCCTATCTTAGCCATATCATGCGAATTCAGCCATATATCTTGTCCCCCGTAATAAATCCTCTGTGGATCTCTTGGCCAAATAACCTCTGTAATTCCCAATGGATTAAATAGATGTTCAAATGCAAAATCAAACGTTGAATTACCAGTAACGTGAGTTAATATCGCTGAAAGAAGGTGAGAACATCCTCCGTTATAGTACCAGACAGTTCCAGGTTCGTATTGCATCGGTACATTAAGAATGTATTCAATTGGATTGCGACTTAGTACTGCTTGCCCCCAAGTATGTTCCATATCGTCAGGCCCTTCCCAATCGAATCCAGCGGTCATAGTCAGAATGTGCTCCAAAGTTATTCTCTTTTTTCTTTCATCTAAATTTTGCATAGTTTCATCTGGAAAGAAATCAACCATTCGTTGACTAACATTATCGATGAACCCTTTATCAATAGCAATCCCAATTAAAGCGGATGTAATACTTTTTGTAACTGAATAAAGGATATGGAGTGTTTCAGGAGAATATTCGTCATTAAAATACTCTTCAAAAACGAGATAACCATTTTTGATAATAACAATCGAGTCAAAGTTGTGTTGTTGATTCGAAATATAGGATAGCATGTCTTCTAATGGTTCTGTTCGCATTCCTTGTCTTTCGAGTGTTGAAGTCCTCCAACCTTCAGTTGGCCAATAATCACGAGAAATAGTATGGTTTGAATTAGTAAGTAAGGAATTAAAACCTGCAAGTGGATGTAATGAATTGTTTACGATGAGAAATATGAAAAAACCTATAACCAGAAATCGTATTCTTAATTTCATTACTTTGTAAAAACTCATTGTCAATTTCGACCCATTTAACAAATAATATTCGGACTTCTGAATAGTCTGAACAATTCTCCTTTTTGAATACAATTCGGAGCTTTACCACAAATAATCCCAAATAATTATTCAGATGACCCAGAAGCTTTAATATTTTCATTACTTATATTACCTACCTTTTTAGTGATAAAATAAATACTCTTATCAAAAGTTTTCTGAATCAGAAAAGACAGGATGAACAACAGTGGTATTGATAGGAATGTGAAATTAAAATTAGATTTAGATAACATATCAATATTAAATATTTCAAGCATTATGGTATTGAAGACTATAAGAAAGGGACGGTGAAAGAGATAGACTGCGTACGTGGAATAAGCAACTACAGCAATAGCTTTGACAACATACGGTCTATTGACAGCAAAAGTAATTGCTCTTATCAATAGATTGAACACTGATAAAGCAAACACAATATAAGCTACAATTACGAAATCTGTGATAAGAATAACGTTAACGAATTCAAATTCAGAAATATTTTGATCAACAATGAAGCTCAAAAAAGTAGTTCTGTAATTTCTGAGAAAATATATATATGCAGATCTTGCTAGATATGTATAGAGAATCCAACCAATGATTGCACAACACATTACTATAGCAGGGATAGCTAATTTATGCATATTTAGTAATTTTTCTTTTATTTTCAGGTAGTAAGATGATGTATAAAAATCAGCAGTAATTATACCCAACACAAATGGTAAATAATAAACAAAGAATCTTAATTCAATTAGGTTGAAATTGAAATGTAAGAATATTACTACGAAGAAAATTGCCAATGAGGCTGGAATTATTTTTTTACTAGTTTCTAAATAACTAAAAACGATAAAGACTAGATAATAGATCACAATTATTCCAATAAACCAGAGAGTCCAGATAGGAGATCCATATAATGGTGCTACAAGTATTTGCATCCCAAAAACATGTGCTAATAGATAAAAATTGTCCATTCCACTGTAAAATTCAAAGAAGATTAAAAATAAGATAAGTGCTATCCAATAAAGTGGGAATATTCTCAGAAGTCGTTTTTTTACAAAAGTAAAGAGTTTATCTTTGTCATTTATTCCTCGATTATTCTTTTGTAAGAAGAGACCAAAGCCCGAAAGAAACGTAAAGCCACCAAGTGCAACATCAATACCTAAAGTATGAAAAAAGAAACCCGTATAACGATCTAATTCCGTGAAAAAATTATAAGCATAATTATTGGGTAAATGAATAATCATTACAACAATACTAATCGAAATTATTCTTAGAATATCAATTTCTGGCAATTTATCTTTTGTTATATTCAGGATTAACGACTCCTAAGGTATTTTTACGACTTTTTCTCTTGAACCACCAGAGAATATCCTCTGGATATATACTTAGTAAATAATTTCTATTTTGGAACTAATTTTAAAGAATATTATAGGTGAAGTTTTAACATTTTTATATTGACAGTTAACAAAAAGGGAACTAGACAACGCATTCCCTCCATTCAATGTTATCATTGAAGAAAAAATAGATCGAAGAGAAAGAATTACTTCTTTCGCTTCTTGTATCTAAGAATAACGGTTGTTATGATTAATGCAGAGAGGAGATATTCTAGATTAGCAAAAGGAGTACCATCAGTCGTTATCACATTAGGTTCCGCATCGTTAATTGTCACATTATCAAAGCCAGTATCACCATAAAAAGAAGTGAATGAGAAAACAGTAGAAGTTTTCGTGAGATTATGTTGAGCGACTATTTTTTAGAACAATTAAAAAAATGAAGTTACGAAGTACTGTCGGGTTTGACGACCTATTTGTTAGAAAAATCACTTAATAGTAATTAATATGTAAAAAAAGAGCATAACTTAATTTAAGTTTGTACGACAAATTCAGTCATAATTAGATTAGGTAAGTTCATACGTGAGTAGTATCGGTATATCAGCAGGTTTAACAATATCCAAGATATAAATTTTTAGGAGATTATTTACTCCTTGACAATATATTACTTATCTCCCTTACGATCTAATCTGAGGATTAAACTGTGCTATCCGAATCTCACACGATATTGCTTGATTTCATCCCAGAAACCTGCGATAAATCAAGTATTAAACTTTTGAGAAATACTCCCGATTCATTCACATTAGAATACTCGTTTTTTAAACCAAAAACTGTTAAAATTGCTATGCACGTAAATAGTAAACCCAGTTTTTTTAAATCTCGTTCTCTCTCAGGAATAGCTACTCTTCAGCAATTTATGACAAGCTTAGGTCTTCATGCTGATTTCCATAAGATGGGTGGAGATCCCATCAAAAACCTGTTACATTTTCTCAAACCTAGTTTTCGATTATTTAAGAATGGTGGCAATTTTTTTTGTGGTGGACTTGTTGGATTTGAAATTGAACCATCTTCCTCTACCTCCATATCTCAAAGTGAAGGATTCGTTAACAATATCATCGAACTATTAACAGAGGATCCTCAATTTGCACTCCTTCAGCTAGGATTTTCTTCTCATAAAATACCTAAAGAATATAGATCTGATGAAGAACCAGATTTTCGTACTCAATTTCGTTTTGATATTCAACAAGGTAAAGTTGAACAACGTTCAAAACCAGTTAGTGTTAATCTTATGGAAGAATCAGGTTGTTTTAAGTTCGCCATTCGTGCGATGATTGTAGAAACATCAGAAGAAAAGTTAACTCTCAAATTAGAGAGGCTAAAGGTATTCTTAAGATCTTATGGAATTTTAACACGTGTTTATCCAACCTTTCTTCGTCGTTTTTCACGTTTTAAATCTCATTTTATAAGACGCTCTATTAATCCAGGTATGCTTATTGATGGTAACACCTTAATGAACTTTATTACTCTACCAACCAATCAATATTCTCTTCTTGGATATCAGATGGTTCCTAATAAGCATCAATACAAAATATCTACAAATATACTAAATGGTAATCCTGATAATGCTATTAGAATCGGAATCCCTATTCTTAGTGGAAAAACCACTGATTCTCCTGCATTACTAGCAGGGAAAGATCTTAGTCGCCATATGGCTGTTTTTGGTATGACTGGTGAAGGTAAAAGTCGTTATGTTTTCAGTTTAATTAAGAATTTTCATGAAAAAAATGTTAAATTTCTCATTGTTGATCCTAAAGGTGAATATATTTATCCCATTCACTCGTTTTGCAAAGATTTCATTTATATTAAACCTGGTTCTGAAGCTTTTCCTTGGGGGATCAATATTTTTCAGGTACCTTTAGATCATCACGGAGAGGAGCTGATTTCTCAAGATGATCATGTTCAGTTTGTCATATCACTACTTGAGAATATTCTTGGTGATACTGATACTCCCTCTCCTCAGATGCGCCGATTAATTCAGCTAGCTACAATACAGACTATTAAAGAAAAGGGAGATTTTCAAACATTTTTGAAATGGTTAAGCAAACCCTCCTCCTTAGGAATTAAAGGCGCATATTTAGAAAGTACCTCTGCTGGTGCCGTTAATCGGATCTCCAAATTGCTCTATGGGAATATAGGAAGGTGTTTTTCCGTATCTTCTACTACTATTAACATATCTCAATTCCTCGAAAAAAATGTTATTTTGGATCTATCTGCATTTGAAGCTATGGAAGATCTTACTGGACGTCATTTGCTGCTCGAGATCGTATTTCAATATCTTTTCTACTTCATACGTAAATTTAGACCTCCATATAAGGAGGAGAAACTACCTCAAAACGTATTCGTATTGGATGAGATTAATAAGTTGATACCCACTCAAAACACAAGGTATTCTTCACCTAAATCAATAATTGCTAGGGGTCCATGGACTTTACGTTCTTATGATGTCTCTATGATTTTTGTGGGAACAGATCCTATTATTGATCTTCCTATGCTAACTAATGCGGGAATTATGACGATGTTTTACTCGAAATTCGATCCTTATAAAGTTGCCAATCTTTTAGGAGTGTCTCAAGTCGAATATCTTCAATTAAAATCTTTATTGAAGGCTAAAAATGATGAAAGGCGATGTATGATTTCCGTCAATAAAAATATGATGATTCTTAGGACCGATGATTTTGAATTTAGCTCCCACAACCAATTCATTTTCGAGAAACTTCATCATGATTCCATTCATGCAGAATCTAGAGCCAAGTACGAGGAGTCTTCTTTTTCGTTAATGTAAGAAGGTAAATCGTCAATCTAGGATTTAATCCTGACCTAAAAATTCAGTCATAACAGTGGAGACCATGGGAGGATCATCTGAAGATATAGTGATTAGGCCTTTTACAACTAATTCATCCAACATTTGCTTAAGCTTTAGTGTATGAGCACCTACTGACATTGCTAATGTAGGAAGATCTAAAACTCCTCCTAAATTTAATAGAATCAGAATCGAAGCATAAAGTGGATGTGTAGAGAGTAAACGAGATGTGTAATCTTGAAGAATATTACTTCTACTACGAGCGGTTTCTGCACGCACAAGTTTTTCTTTCACCTCGGTTACCTCTTCTTCCGTCATTTGTAATGCTTCCTCAAGACGTGAAACTGTAACTTTATGTTGATTTTGTGCTTCTTCAAATCGTTTTAATGTCGTTTCTAATTTTTTCTTTGATTCTTCAAGATCTATCACGAATTCCTGTCGAATTTCTTTGACTCTATTTTGAATGCCTTCCTCCAACATCCGTTGGTAATAATTCTCCTGAATTTGATAGGTTTCAGCCACAGAGGCAAGTGCTTCTTCAATGTCTTTTTCATGTATAATTTCTTGTTCTTTCAGTCTTTCTATGATGGCTTGTTTTAACTCAAGCTCGTTTCTGATTTCTACTGTTTGTTTTTGTTGTAATTCCATTTCTTTTTGTTGATTCTCTTGTTGATTCCTCAAACGTTTTATATCTGCATCTAAAGAAGTAATTTTATCTGTATTTTCAGCAGCTTGAGCTAATGCTAATGTTTTCTCTTCTTCATGCTGTTTGAGCTCTAAGTTCTTCTCTTTTATTTGGTTTTTAAGCTCTGAGATGTTTTCTTTCAGTGAATTAAGAGTTGCTTCTTGCTCTGTAGATAGTTCTTCTTTAAGAATGAAATCACTACTGGCTAATGCTTCTTTTACCCTACCAAGGGATTTTATTGTAATTCGGGTTAATTCACTATCTACAATATTAGCAGTTTCCTTTCGGATTTGTTTTATGAGATCATCGATATCACTGTATGAATAATGCTGTAATCCCTTAGAGACAATAGAGCTTTTTGTACCTGATACTACAACCCCGATCTCTTGTTGGGCAACTTTTCGGTCATTGGCCATCTCAGTAATAAACTCTAAGCCAAATTCTTTCAGAGTTTTTGGTGTCATGTATGATTCCCTCTAATATCTACCAATGTGTGTGTTAACAATATAATAATAGATACGTTTGAGTATATAATTCTGTGTTTTGGAGGAGTATTGATTGAAACTTAAGTCTACCGCTATTTTAAATAATTTTTTATTTCCAAAGATTCTGTAAATCTGGGAAATAAGTATTCGCAAGGATAGTAATTAGCCCTTGGAGAATTAAAGCTACGAACAATGCGAAAAGAATGCTTATGAGAGTACCTAATAGGTAGTATTCAGCGAAATGGCGTTTTTTCAATTGTTCAAAACGTGCCATTGATTTTGCTACAAAAACAAATGAGATTGCTCCATATTCACCTAACAAAGCCAGTGTTAGTATTATAGCCCGTTCTGTCATGCCAATTTTCTTTCCTGCCCCTGCCAATCCAGTTGAATCAGTATTTGTCTCTGTTTTTTTATATGGATTTAAGAAGTGACCAACGAAAAAAGATCCTCCAAAGATTACAACCATGTAGGCAAATAAATATAGTATTCCTAGTAATAAAATCAATTCCCACTGGACCATTAGTATTCCTCCAAGTTTTATGGATCTACATAAGTTAAATTATTTAAAGTTTCGATTGCAAATGAGACATCTTTCCAATGCGCGCTTTTAAGAGTAATTGATACTGCTTGTTTTGAGATACCTCGGTTCTTCCCAATGTCTTTGTATTTTAAATCCTTCTTACGAAGTTTTATAATTGCTTTTTGTTTATTAGTCCACCCAGATTTGATCGTTGATAGGAGTACTAGAAGAGCATTCACTATTTCATCAAAAGAGGTTTTTTCAGACTTAATCCATACATTATGTTTTTCTTTCTTCGCAAATTCGAGAGCCTCCCGTGATCGAAGAAACGCAGGGCCATCCATTTCTAGTGTATTTACAGAAAATTTTGTTGAGATCGTACCAATTCCTATACCACATCTAAATTTCACAGACAAATTCTCTTCAAAAGTTTCTAATATAGAATAAAAACCTGATAATGACTTCAATACTCCTTGAAACGAATCTCCCCATACAATGACGAATGGAGATAAAATGGTTTCTTTGAATATATTATTAACTAATTTTATTGTGGTTTTGAGTTCTTCCTGCGCCTCTAATCTTTGTTTGACTTCTCGTGAACTAGCCAGATCACATGTCAAAATGTAATACTTCATTGATATACCCCAACTCT
>JAEOSP010000754.1 GCA_016840305.1 Candidatus Hodarchaeota archaeon | reverse complement strand
AACGATGAAACAATGGCTCCTCTCTATGGATCGAGAATCCTCAATATGAAGCAAATATTAATATTTGCATCGATTTTCGCAATAGCAGGAGCATTAATATTAGGAGAGGGTGTGGCAAAATCAGTAGGAGACAAAATTCTTCTATTGAATTATGCAAGTCCTAGTATAAACCAGGAAGCTGTTGTTTTAACCATTTTAATATCAACTGCCATTGTTTTAATATTATCTAGCGCTTTTGGACTCCCAATTTCTTCCACCCATGCTACTATAGGAGGAATAATGGGATTAGGAATGTTATTAGGGGGTGTTGCAGGAGTAAATTGGATCACAATACTGGAAATGAGCATATGGTGGTTGGCATCTCCTGTAGTTGGTTATACGGTAACTTACGGAGTAGTTAAAATTTTAAATAGACATAAACTTAAGTTTTTAAAGGGATTTAAAGACTTTCAACGGTCAGAAAATAAATACTCCTATGTAATATTAATCATAATATTTATTACGGCATTCTCTAGAGCAGGAAATGATTGTTCTAATGCCGTTGGAATAGTGGTTGGAGTTGGAGATGAAATAAATCTAACTGCATTATTATTATTGACGGGTATAGGCTTAGCTATTGGTGTTGTAGTTTTAGGTAGAGTAGTTATCAAAAGCTTAGGTAAAATGACAGAACTTCGTCCAAGTACAGCATTTGCGGTTCAGGTACCAACAGCAGCGGTTATGTTAATTGGAACCATTCAAAAAATTCCACTTTCTGGATCACATCTGCTTGTAGCTTCATTTGTTGGGCTTTCAAAAGCAAGTAAAACACCAATGCAGAAAGGATTATGGAAAATAATCGCAGTTTGGTTATTGACATTTCCAATGGCGGCATTCCTCTCAATTGCACTCTATTTCCCAATAAGTATGTTTTTTTAACTCTTTTTTTTACTTTATTCTTTTATTCTAATACAATTATTTATTAATTGAATGAATTGTTAATCTACTAAATTTAAACAGAAATTGAAAGCATGAAAGACTCAGGATTTTTATCATTTGATGGAGATTCACTCTTTTCTCATATCAAAATTTATAGAAATAAGGCTAACCAAAAAATTCATTTGATCCCTATTAGTCATATTGGAAAAATGGAATATTTCCATGAATTAGTTGAATATGTTGGGAAAAAACCCTGTATGTTTGAATATCTAACAACAGGTTCTGATAATGTTGCAGATAAAATAAAGAACTTAGACGATTATTTAGAACTCTATAAACCAAGATGTGAAGAATTTTGGCAGAAATATAAGAAACTCATTCTATCTTACTATAAAAATTTCATAAGTAAAGACCTCAATAAATTTCGGAAGGATGTGAAGAAAGCAGCTAAAAATTCTAGTGAGAAGATAAGGCAAATTTATGAATATAGTGAAAAAACAAAATTTAGTTTTCCTAATTTACAAATGATCCAATTATGTTGGTGTGAACTTGTTAAATTAGATCATCAATTTCTTGTATTAGATTTCAAAAATGACATTCAAAATCGACCAAATTGGATTCATACTGATTTAAATATTGAAGAATTGAATAAAGATGTAGATATGGAGGAGTTAATGATACAGCTATTAACTAATCCAAATTTAGCACAAATTAGTGAGACTCAAAAAGAAATAAATGTGGTTTTAAATTCTATTTTAGAATTAATAGAGATTTATCAAATTCCTAGTTACTCCCTTAGAAGAATGAATTTTGCCTCCATGATAATTGATGTGATGACTAAAAGCTATGAAACTTATGAAAAGATGAATCCGGAGCTTTTGATGAAGACAAGAAATACACTTATCGAAAACAGTATCTTAGATTTAATCGCTGAAAATACTGAAATTATGGTATTTTATGGAGCTTCACATATGATAAATATTGAAAAGTTTATTTTACAGGAAGGATTCTCGTTCGAATCTCAAAAGAAGTTTGAAGTATTTAATATCAATATTTCATAAATCAGTTTGAATTCTTAAAAAAAAATTGATGAGTTAATTTAACTCCAGTATCCAAAATCCAATAAAATATCTAAATTTTATTTTTATAATCTTCTTTCTCGGCGACCCTCATACTGTTTTGGGCTCCGCAATTCTCACAATATTCTCTTAATGTGTGATTAAACGATTTACATGCGGGGCAAAAGTAAGGATAGATCTTCCTATATTCTTTAGTGTTCATGTTATGTGACGGGATTGTTGTAAACTTAAAAACTATTCGGTGATATACCAAATGTTTCAGCATATTTCAGCATATTTTGGATAACAAATTTTAACTGAATTTAATTATTGAACACTAAGAAAATAAAGAATTTAAAGAAATTAAAGAGTTAATTGTTCGAATCTTGCTTGAAAGAATCTCAGGTATTTTGGTTCATAAACCATTTTCAAACCTGGAATTGTATCTCTCTTTTCATATAAACTTATAATTGAGTCAGCAGTGTACTCCATATGGGAATTAGTATATACACGTCTAGGAATCGTAAGACGTACTAATTCTAGAGCAGGAAATATATTTTCTCCCGTAACAGAATCTCTCCCCTTTGAAATAGCACCCCTTTCCATTGCCCGAACAGCTGAATCTTCATATATAGCCGCTGACAGTGTTTGTGCTGGCCATTGATCTCTTGGTAAGTGAGGTAGGAACTCCAATGCATTGAGAAAGACAGCATGACCTCCGATTGGATTGACGATAGGGACTCCTGCTTCCTTAAGTAATTCCCCCAGATACCTAACTTGGCTAATTCTGTATCTTAGGTATTCATATTCAGCACCTTCTCTTAATCCTCTAGCCACAGCTTCCATATCACGCCCGGCCATACCACCATAAGTATGAAGTCCTTCATAAACTACAACCATACTTCGAGTTGCTTCAAAAATGTCTTTATCATGAGTAGCTAAGAAACCCCCAATGTTTACTAAACAGTCTTTTTTCGAGCTATAGATACATCCATCTGAATAGCCCATCATTTCATTTAAAATGTCAATGATTGGAGTGTTCTCACATCCCTTTTCTCTTTCTCTAATAAAATAGGCATTTTCGCTTGAGCGTGTAGCATCATATATTATTTTT
>JAEOSP010000753.1 GCA_016840305.1 Candidatus Hodarchaeota archaeon | reverse complement strand
TGGCCTTCACACTTGCAGGTGGGGATAATAATCATGCTACAGGCACTCTTTATTCAAAAGTTGAGGGGTACGCAGATAACACATTTGAATATGTAGATGGCATTACAAATTCATGGGACGGATCTACGTGGATTTATGTCACTGCAACGGCACTACAAAGCACAACCACAGGGTTTATCTACAAAGATGGAGTAAGTGAAGGAAGCATGAGTGCTGATGGGGAAGGAACATTTGGTACGTATGGTAATTATCGAATTGGGAGTGCATATTTAGACCAAACATTCAGTGATGAATTTTTCAAGGGAGTTATAGATGAAGTACGTCTGTCCAAAGTAGCACTGTCCTCTGACTGGATTATGACTGAATATAAAAATCAACTATCGCCCTTATCATTTTATTCGAAAAGTGGTGTAGAAAATCGTGAATCTTTTCCTCCTACAGAAAAATCGGAAGTTGTTATTGACATTAATGTATACGACGCTACTGATGAATACAATCCTGGACCTAATGTTGTTTTTATCAATGATTCTCATGGGTATGTGTTTTTCCAAAAGACTAATGGTGGTAGGGCTGAAATTGTTTTTTATAAAACCTTAAATGGTGGGATTAATTGGAATGGACCAGTGAATATCGATTGTGGTCCTCCTGAATATCCACAATATACATTTCGGAGCTTTTCTTGTTGGTATGATCAATGGACTCCGAATCAGACAGGTACGAAGATTCATCTTGTTGCTAATTCAATTGATTATGATGAAATGGCCTATAATTATTTAGATACAGTCGATGATACGACGAGTGGTGGGTGGACAACAATCTTAACATCTGGAGGTTCTCATAACGCGCCTGATGGAGGAGGTATGGTAACAGTTTCTGAAGGTGGCACTATTTTTAGCGCCTCATGGATGACGAATGGTCCACAGTTTGCTAAATACGATACCGCTTGGTCTGACATTACGCCAGGGTATTCATTCTTGAATGATGATAATGATCATGGACAACTCCTTCCTTTAGGGAATGGGGATATATTATGCATTTATGAAGATTCTTCCGACGATGTACTATATTCATTTGTTTATGATATCTCAACGAGCACATGGGATACGTCTCCGACATATATTACTCAGATTAATGATACACTTATCCCTCCAGTCGATGAATACAATAATAATGCCAACTGGGGAGCGGTTCATGATCCGAATTCAAATAATGTTTATTTACTTCTCAACAATTATCTGTATAACAGCTCTTCGGATCTTGAATCGTGGATATTCTTCGGTAATAATCATACATGGATTCAAAGATCAGATGTAGTAACAAATATTGGAATACTCGGAGACGAGGTCAAACCATTTTTCGATCCAACGCAAAATTTACTTGTCGCAATATATATACTAGGAACAGAACTCTACATTCGAAATTCTACTGATAGCGGATATACTTGGGGATCAGCGAAGAAAATAAATATTGCGTTAAATAACTGGAAGGTCATTCGGACAAATCTGATCTCTTTAGATCGGTTTTACGCGATATATTTTGATGAACTAATCAACGATGTCTACGGGAATACACTTCTAGATTTTGATCGAAAACCAGATAACGCGACGTTACATATTCACGTCATTGATTCTGATCATTTAAATGTAGTAAATGCGACTGTAACCCTTCAGAATGCAAATAATCAGTCATTGTCCTTGAGTCGAAATACTTCTGTTTTTGGGACAGCTTCCTTTACCAACTTAACATTCACTTTCTATAATATATCTGTTGAGTATGAGTCGACTACTAACAACTCACTTACCAACATATCAATTTTTCCTAATTCTCTATATAATTTACATCCAGTATTTAATTTCACCATTATATTGATTATATTTTCGGATACAGAACCTCCTAATATAATTAATTCTTTTTTCGATAATGCATCAGCATCTTTTGGTAACGCTTCAACGTTCTTTACGAATGTTGAAGATGGTAGCTCTAACCTCAAAATCAGCTTAAACTTGACAGCAATCAATACATCAAATGGAGCAACGCTTATTCAAAGTAATTTTTCTATGCAATTGGTTTCAGGTACATTATACTATAATGCGACAGCTTTGGATTCACTAAGCCATAGAAATGTAAAGGTGATATTCAACATAATAGCCACGGATATTGCCAACAATTCAGCCTCTTCTCTTATTCAAATAATATATTTAGGGGACAACTTCGCGCCAACAATTATAGAATATAGTGTTTTTGATTTTAAAAATGGAACTCTCATTTTTTACGCAAATATAACGGATAATATGAGCTTAATAATTGAACCAGTAATAATGCAAGTCAATGAGGGATTGTTTGAAATGAAGATGAATCAATCGGGAATGTGGACACTGCGAATTGATGCATATTACGGTGTTCGTTTAAATTATAGTATCTATTCCGTTTTTGATAGCATTGGAAATGAAAATGGATCAAGGGTAGATGGAATATCAAAACCATATCCAAGTATAATTCCAGATGATAACGAAACTCCATTGATCTTGGAGATGAATGATAACATTGGAGAGCATGAGAAGGGTTTTATTGAATTCTATACAGTAATAGAAGATAGAAATAATTTTCAAAGTGGAGTGAATAGCAGTAGTATTGAAATTCATTTATTGGTTAATAATATCAGTTCAACATACTCTATGCTATTATTAGAAGAAACATATTACTATGGGTTATCTTTACAGTTCAATGACAATGTTTCTTACTGGATTTCAGCAAAAGATCTAGCAGGTAACTATATATCTAGAAATATTAATGACTCTTTCATTATATATGATATTAATGCTCCTTTAATTACCTATTGGTGTAACGATTGGGGAAATGGAACTGTAGATTTTTATGCTGAGGTCTCAGACTGGCCGTTTAATTCCTCTTCATCTTTTATCATCTTTAGCCAAGATTACTTTGGAGAATGGAATAATCTCACAATGAATCAAATTTCTAGCACCTTCTTTGAGATTAGAGTGAATTCATTAAATTTTGTTGTGAATAATCTTTGGTACTATGTTATCGCTGTGGATGATTTTAAAAATTGGAATACTTCCCCAAAATCTCAATCATCTTTGATTTCATTAGTTGATAAAGTGGATCCTATTATTTCCTTCATAATTGATGATTCTCAAACTAACGATGGTCAAATAACTATTACAGCTTGGGCAAATGATCCCTATGGTAACGTCCGTGATACTAACAATTCCTTTTTTGTGAATATTACAATTCAAGATACAACCTCTCAAATAATGATGATCTATGATTCATTTTATTTCTATAAGATTACGCTTTCTTTCAAGTTTGACGAAGTTGTCCTCATTAAAGTCTGGACTGTTGATAATGCAGAAAATATAGGATGGTTAGAAGAATTAATTGTAGTTGGAGACTACGCTCCCCCTAAGATCTTGAATACAGGTATAATAGAATATCAAAATGGTACCCTTACATTTTGGGCAGAGGTTGAAGATGGTATAAATGGAAGTGGGCTTCCAGATGGGGCAGTTCAAGTTGAATACGTGTTTATATCGGTATTCAATAAGACAATGGAATGGAATGAATCAAGTAGACTTTATTTGTATACTGTATCAGGTTTTGTGCCTGGAAACGCTTTTAATTATCGAATAATTACACAAGATAATAGTCACAATCGTAACATTAGTTCTTGGATTTTAATCACAATAAAGGATGAAACAGCTCCAGTTTTAAAAGGGTATGGCTATACAGAAATATTGGTGAATTATTCCTATACAAGATTAGATTTTTGGGTAGATACTTACGATCCATTTGGATCAATAGAGAGTGTCAATATTAGAGTAAACTACTTTTGTAATCAAAGTGAATCTTGGTTAATGATCAATGATAATATGACTTATTCTGAACTAACAAACACTTACAATTATTCAATAGATATACATTGCAATCGATTATTTAATTATAGCATTCAGATTCGCGATTTTGAACAAACTTTAGTGATTACAGAAGGAACTTTACACACTTATTGCGGGCCAGTCATAATTGACACCTCTATTGTATCACAATCAAATAATGAAATACTAATATGGGCTAACATTACCCATTGGGGATCTGGAGTAGGAAATGTAGTTCTCGTCTATGAATTATTACCAACGGGAAATGGTGCACTCACAAATGAATACAGTACTATAGAAATGACGTTTAATGGATCATTATATATCTCTTCATTGAAATTTTCTAAAAGTGGTACAATTTCTTGGCATATTCAAGTTTCTAATCCTTTAAATGAGTTGGATATCGTATACTCCCAAATAAAGGACTATTTATTCGTGATTAGATCTCCAACTGATCTTAAGTTGGAGGAAATAGTATTAATCATCCTATCAACCGTTTTAATATTCATTTCTTTGTTTATTTCAATATCTAGATATCAAAAATATACAAAACAGAAAATCATTATGAAAAGGAATGCCCGTGAAAAATTAAACTCAATTTCAAATATTTATATGATTCTAGTTACCACAGATACAGGTCTTCCAGTATATAATATCAATAACTGCTTATATCGATCAGATAGATTAATTCAAGATGTTTTGAGCGGGATGTCGGTAGGTATTGACTCCTTCTTAGAATCATTCCAATCTGATTTCATTAGTTATCTGTACGAACCAGGAGTACAACCTGGTCAAGCCACTGAAAGAGGTGTAAAGATTAGTCTTATAGAGAAAAATCAAGTTCAAATCCTAATCTTAACTTCCCCCTTATACAAGATTTTTCTTTTTATGAAAGAAAAACCTTTAGAATTTATTAAATCCGCTTTTATAGATATAACGAAAAAGCTTGAAGAAAACTTAGTCCTAAATGAACTTGGTATTATTGATGAAACCTTAATTACACCAGTTGTGATAGAAATCATTTGTCAGTACTTTCCTTTGCATCTTCTTTCCACTTTCACAATTGATTGTTCACGAATAAGAGAACTTGAGGAAGAGGTTTCACAAGGAAGAAACGAGCAGATATCAGAAAATGATTTAAATATTTTCAAACAGTTAGCTGTCATTAAATCTAATATTGATATAAGTAAACTAAACGGACAAAAACAAATAAATCTCTTTAATGAACGAATGAGAGATAATCAAGTTTTTGAACCGTTTCCATTGTTATATAACGAAACGTTGAACATTCTAGAAAGAATTGTTAAAACCTCTGAAAAGAAAGTTATTGAAGTTCTTTGGAAAGGATGTTCCCCTTCCATAAAGATAATAATTCCTTATACTGGTAACGAAGAGAATTAGTTTAAAAAATTTACTGTTTGATTTGATTAGAACTTTCTATTTCATTTTTCAACAGCAAATGGTTTATGGTTGTAAATTTGGATTACAAATGATTTCTACGTTTATCTCATTGGATTGGTTGTTGGTCGGATTTGGTTATGTTCTCCATCAACACCACCTTTTTAATAACGCGTAATATAAACATAATTATTGATGAGGATTTGAGAAAAAATGGGAAAGGTATTTCCTTTATTCTATGAAAAAGATGTTAATTTTCAAGTTGATGACATTAATCTTGTTGGAACTTTATCAATCCCAAAAAAAGCTGATAAGCCTCCAGCTGTGATATTACTTAGCGGTTATGGTCCATGTACCCGAGATTATGAAGAAAGAGGAATAAAAAAATTTCGTATAATCTCGTCCTACCTTGCAAATAATGGAATTGCTGCACTTAGATATGATGATCGCGGTGTAGGTGAATCTTCGAAAGTGAATTGGTCTAATTCTACCTTTAATGACCTTTCTGAGGAAGCATTGGCAGCTCTTAAATTATTAAGATCAGACAGAGATATTGACTCAAATAACATTGGATTCCTCGGTCACAGTTTAGGGGCTGCTATTGCTCCTCTAGCAGCTTCAAAATCTGATAAAATTGCATTTATTGTACTTCTAGGAGGTCACGGATTACTAGGAACAAAAACTGGCGCTATTACAAGGAAATATTTAGGACAAGTCATCGGAGAAACTAATGAAGTAACTGAAAACGGAGTGAAATTAGTCAAACGAGTTTTTCAATTAATTCAATCTGAAGAAGAATGGGATAAGATAAAATCGTTAATTTATGAAGAAATGAGCTCAATATTCAAAAAATTCTCTGATGAGAAGCAAAACATGTTTAAATCTGTTGATAATTATTTGCAATCGACTTTTGAAGGTTTTCTATTATCAGAGGGGAACACTCCTATGTATCGATCCTTTCTGAACTATGATCCAAGCACTTCCCTATCAAAAGTAAAATGTCCTGTACTACTTCTATTTGGAGGGATGGATCATATTCATCCACCTGACAAGCATATGGATACAATCGTGGAGGCTCTAAAAACAAGTGGTAACAAAAATATTACCGTGAAACTAATTCCCAAGGTAGATCATGAATTCACTACTCCAGAATCAAAGAAGAATAAAAAATTTACATCAGAGTTTTTAACTATAATAACTGACTGGATTAAGAAGAATTCGTGACCAAATCAAGGAAAAACGCAGTTTGATCAATATCAAAAAAAAGGGAGAAAAGTGATTAAAATTTCCTCCTCTTCCTTTGAAATAGTAAACTAACACTTAACATGGACAGAATTAGAACAACACTCGGGAAAGAACCTGTCTTCGACGAGGTTGAAATATCTGTTGAGGAGTCAGGAGTGGTAGATGTAGTTGTTGAAGAAGTTATCATGGATGAACTTGATGGTGATGTACTACTTCCTGGATAATCAAGTTTATCGTTCGGATTAGTACCTGCAAGGAGCTCCATACCATCAAGGAAATTATCATTATCACTATCATCATCTAAAGGATCTGTTCCGATTTTTATTTCAAAAGCATCATTCAAATTGTCACAATCCGTGTCCATCAAAACAATACTCGTACCATAAGTAAATTCTTCCAGATCTGACAGCCCATCATAGTCAGTATCACCAATCGAGATACCAAGCTTTTCAATAATCGCAGTTATATTTTCAAATTGTGTGATACAACTAGCGTTAAGTGAAGCTAAGTAAACTTCATTTCCAGAGGCGAGAGCATAAACGGTTTCAAAGAGTGTAACATTACCCTCAAGATATGTCAGAACTAAATGTAATTGAGTTACATTGCCCTCAAGATAAGTAAAAAGCTGCTCTATAACGGTTGCATTGTTATCTAACCACCCAAGTATCTGTTGAACTAATGTAGCATTACTTTCTAACTGGTAGATAATTGTATCAATACGCGTTGCATTACCATCAGACCAAGTGATAACTTGATTTACCAAGGTCATATTACCTTCTAGATACATTAGGAGAGCATCAAAATCATCTTGCCATATCAAGGGGTAATCACTACTCTCTAGAGGATCACTACCATAGTCGAACTCATAACCATCTATGAAATTATCACCATCCGTATCTATCAAGATTGGACTAGTTCCTATAGCTATTTCCTGTTCATCTGTTAGTCCATCATGATCAACATCATATTTATTTGGCGGATAGTAAAAGTTCTCCATGATTAAATTGTTAACAAGACTTCCAGTTATATTATCATCCCCATTACCCCAGATCCAGTTACTATGAATGATATTATCGGTTGATGACGATAAATAGATACCATTGTTCGTATTACTACTTAATAAATTAGTAATTAGAGTACTAGATGAACTTACTAGGATATAAATGCCATATTGACCGTTATTGCTACATAAATTAGCTGTAAGGGTGTTAAAGGAGCTTGTCTCAATCCAAATACCATAACCATTGTTGTTTTTGCATGTGTTATTATGTATGGTATTTATGTTGGCGCTAGTCCTCAAATAAATACCTGAACCTATGTTACCACTGCAATTATTTTTTGTAACGGTATTGGACGTACTAGCATGTAAAAATAAACCCTCAGTGTTACTGAAGCACGTGTTATTAGTCAGAGTCGAGGATGAACAACCGTCTAGAATAAGACCATAATCAAAGTGACCCTGACAAGTATTATTTATCAGAGTAATAAAGTCACTAGAATGAATATTTATCCCAATATATAAGTTATTCTTATTATGATTATTGATCAGAGTATTAGAGTTGCTAGACTCCGAATAGAAACCAGAATGGCCATTTTGATTACAATAATTATTTGCAAAAGTGTTAGAAGGACTGCTTATTACATAAAAACCATACTGACCATTAAAACTACAATTATTGTTTTTTAGGAGATTATTTCCAGAACTTGCTTGGAGATTGATTCCATATAATTCATTATCAATACAGGTATTTTGAGAAAGATTACTTGCTGAAGAATACCAAAGAAGAATGCCTGAATCAGAACTACCGCTACAAAAATTTCTAATCAGGGTATTCGATACACAATAATCAATATAGAATCCATAGAAAGCATTATTTTTACATATATTATCAACAAATCTATTTGAATCAGAATCAGAAAGATTGATGCCAGCAACGTTGTTGGAACAGATATTCTTACTCACGATGTTGTTGAAACAATTATATGCATAGATACCAGCCTGACTATTGTTAACACAGGAATTGTTAGTGATCGTATTGGATGTGCTAAAGTATAGGCTTATACCAGATTCACTGTAAGCACAAGTATTATTCCTAATGAGGCCATTCATTACTTCACTTAGAATAATACCTGAAGACCCACCGTTTGTGGAATTAATCAATGTACAATTTTCAATTACGAAGAATTTAGTAGTAGAACCAATATCAATACAACTAAACCCACCATTCGCATTGATGTAAAAATTTGCTATGATGTACGGATTTTGCTCACTTCCATTTCCACCACTGACCCCATTAGCACTAGTAAATTGAGTGTCATCATTAATATTTATTGGCCCACGAGTAGTTTGACATATCTTACTCTTTATTCTAGGTGTAGAAGAATTTAAGTAAGTCCGTTTATTTCCATATTCCAAACCAGATCTTGGTGTAAGAAACACACCAGTATCGAACATTAAAAGGACAATGCAAAGAATGATCCCTGTATTTTTCCCAATATTTACGAATCCCATTGAATTTTCTTCCATACTATTTCGTAGAAACAATCTCTAGAATAAACCTCAAAGATCTATAAAAAATATTCGATGCTCCTTTTAAATCGATCAAAAATTATTCTTCCTCCTTTTTTTTCATATTCACTTACAAATAATGGATACAACGTAATTATAGAAGTTTTTTAAACACTACAGAGTATTTATTGAAAAAATGTTAATTCTAATGAACAGATGATTAAAATGGCAAAAATTACAGGTTTACTAATAGCACTCGTGATAATACTAGCTGGAGGAAATTTCCTTCAGTTTATCTATTTTACAGAAATAATTCCCCAAGGTGTACCCGAAACGGATGTACCTAAGGACATCTCGGATGTGATGGGGAATATTACTAAATTTCTAGGAAAAACGTTAACACTTGAGGGTTATTATGTCCAAGGAGGGTCAGATGAACCAATGTTACTAAAGGATATTGATGATTTCCAACAAAATACGATTATCTCACCCGTACGATACGTAGAGTTATTGGGAGAATTACCTAATGAACTTTCCAGAGAAACAGGAAGCTGGATAAGGATTAAGGGAAATATTACATGGGCTGATGAGACAAGAGGCGTAGGTGGGCTACAATATCATCTTTTAGACTCATCCTATACTGTACTCACAAGACATCCCGAATA
>JAEOSP010000752.1 GCA_016840305.1 Candidatus Hodarchaeota archaeon | reverse complement strand
TTCTCCAAAATTCAGAGAATTAGCTAAAGAAATACCATTTTGCAATGTAAAGAATGGTAACTATTTAAAACATATTGAAGTATTACAGAATTCCCCAGAAATAGTAATCCAATTGAAAGAAAAGATGGCATCTTTCGCTAGAAATACTTCTTGGCCAATTGTGGCAAAAAAGACTTTTAGAATGTATAGAAGTGTTTTAACTAAATAAACACTCTCATTAAATTGACTCGCAGATTATTTGAAATTAATAGATGAATTCCGTCCTGCGAACTCATTATTCCAAAGAAAAATTTGCCTGTATTGCGATGTGTGAATATTTTGAAAATCTAGGCTTACCATGAAAGTTTATAGGCAACTTACCTGTACTTGAAGATATGTAGTGAACATTACAATCCTTATAATAATAACAAATATGCTTTCCAGATCGTTGGTTATTGCACATCTGTTATATAGGTTAAACATACCCTGACCTTTAAAAAAAATACCTGAATATGATAAAAAACACAACGTTTAACCAAGGTTATACGACAGTGAGAGTGGATAAATTAATTGTAAATCTTTTCAACGTATTAAACGTTTGATATTACGTTAAGATATGTTATTTTCTTTTCCTTATGACTCCTTCATATTTTTAAGGAGGTATAATTCTAGAATTAGTCTGATTGATTGACTATTCAAAAGGGGTTATTTTGTGAAATATATCGCATTTATCGAAATTCCTCACACTAATGTGGATAAATACTTAGAAATTTGGAAAAATCGCATGCCTGAAAATATAAAAATCATCTTCCCACCTCAATTTCTGGGTATAACAGAATATAACTTCTCAGGCGTGGTTGTGTTTGAACCAAAGAAGGATAGCGATTTTTTTAACTTTTTGGAGAAATATAAATCAGCTGGGTTCAAGATCTCGATTTCCCCTATTTGGGAAAACACAGAAATCATTAAACAACTTGGCAAGTTCAGGGAGGGGAAACAAAAAGCAGAGGAAGAATGGGAGAAAACCTCTGTTGAAAAGCTAAGTATTGGATCCACTAGTTTCCTAGAAATACTACCATTAATCGATATGAAAAGTGATTATCCAGGTATGAAGGTAGAATCAGGAGTATCTTACCTTGTGAAAACAGATGATTTAACTGTTTTATTTGACGTGGGTCTGAACACGGAAGAAAAACACCCTTCACCCCTTCTCGAAAACATGGAACAGTTAGGAGTGTCACTTAAGGATATTGATGCGATTGTAATATCTCATAATCATGGAGATCATGTGGGTGGGGATGAATGGGCGAAAAATAAGACTTTTTCCTTAAGTGGAATCCAGATGGACTTAGAACAAACAAAAGTTTATACCCCAGTAGCTATGAAATATCCAGGACTTGAACCATACTATAGCAAAAATCCTACCCAAATTGGAAAAGGAGTGACAACTATCGGGGCGATATCTAATCAGCTATTTTTCTCTGGTCGAACCCCAGAACAGGCATTAGCGGTCAACGTGGAGAATAAAGGGATTATACTGATTATTGGATGTGGCCATCAGAAAATTCCAAAGCTCCTCCATCGAACGAAGGCTCTGTTCACTGAACCGTTGCATGGACTAGTGGGGGGTCTTCACTTTCCTGTGGAAGGAGGTCCCATCAATTTTTATGGATTTCAACCTCATCAAATATTTGGAATAGGTAAAGAGCCTTGGAATATGATTACTAGAGAAGAGTTAAAGGAGAATATTTCATTAATGCAGCAACACAATTTGAAATTAATTGCTCTCTCACCCCACGACAGCTCTGAAACAAGTATGGAGATATTACAAGAAAACTTTCCTACTACTTTTCGGGAAATTAAAGTTGGAGATCTTATCAAAGTTTAATCATTTTGGAATATAATTACTAAAAATAGTTAAGATTTGTTCTTCAGCTGCTGTTTCACGTAACTTCAATTGCTAAATTTGTACAGGTTTTCTCAAACTCTTTTTTTACGTCGAATAATGAAAATTATACCCAGAACGAGTAAGGAGAGTCCTTCAAAGCCTGGAGAGATCCTCGATTCTTTTGATAAATTTAAAGCAGCACTGCAAGCGCTGATCGATGATTATATAGGTAATCTCCACGTTTTTCTTCTTCATAATTCATTTCTGGATATAAGGTTTGTAACAACAGACAAATTTTGTCTATGTCCACATTTTTGGGAAAAAATAGCCCAAGTTCATCGTCATTAGTAGAAATTTTTAGTCTCCTCACTCTTTGATTCCAAATGGATTAGAAGATTTAAAATTTCGTATGATTATAGATATTTTCTCTCTCCTCCCATTTTTTATTTTCCTCCCTTTAATTCTTTGATTTAAAACGATTTCTAATCCGAAAATTCTTCAGACTTTTAGGAAATAA
>JAEOSP010000751.1 GCA_016840305.1 Candidatus Hodarchaeota archaeon | reverse complement strand
TCTTGACTTGGATTTGACTACTTTTTAAAAAACTTAGAACTTTTCTTTCTATAACAAAGGATCAAAAGAAAAGAATGATAGGATAGTCCTTCATTGCTTTTATGAAAAAAATGACCAAGATCCTGTCTTGCGGACAATATTACTAGGATAATTTGGCCACATAAATAAGTCACCAAACATTGTATTATAAACAAGTAGCAGGAATAAGATTTAATTATTCGTCTTAAGAAATGTTTAGAACCTCCTATATAACGATCTTAATTATACGTATTCTTCGTTAATAATTGATAGATTAACTAAAAACGAAAACTGAGCCCCCAATGAGAATGAAATTCTACTTAAAAATCTCACTGGAAAATAACGATAAAAAGAAGTTAACACCAGTAATAAATCATTGAAAAGAGGCATATAAATGAGAAGTTGGCACCTTCATCGACACCTTTGGGTTGGGTCATTAGTCATTTTTATTGTCCTACTGGGAGCATTTCCTGCAAACCTAGTATTGCTCTTCTCTCCCGAGGACTTTTTGCAAAATGAAGATGGAGGAGTTGATCGTCTCATTGGAAGTGGAGAAAAGATCCAAGTTCCAAGATTAAGGAAAGAAATGACGTTTTTTTCCAATACTGATTTCAATTTTAATCAAAATTCTACCCAATCTCCCCTAGAAGATCAAATTATACCGAAACTTGCCATTGAGAGTCAAACAGGGACAGGTGGGGGAAATTATAATATTAATGATTCAGCAGTATTAACCGATAGTCAAAATTTAGAAGTTAAGGATATTCACAAAACAACAAATCCTGAAGAACATGATAATTCGATTACTATTGAAACACCAACAGATTTTAGTAAAAATTCTGGTCATTTTGATTTCACATCCGTTACTGCTCAAACAGATTGGCGTCTAATCGAAAATGATACTAGCAGCTTGGTAGCTACGAATCAAAGAGATTCATTACAGTATCCTGAGGTTGCTCAAGAATTTAATGTTTCAGAAGATTATCTGAACATTACAAAGATTCGTGTATATTTTGATCTATATGATGAAGATGGTTCTGATGGACGTGCACCACTTGCAGAATTAAAAATCATGGGTGACAGCAGTGATGAACCAGACTCAGGTAATGTTTATACAACAGTAAATCTAACTGATAATGCTGGTTATCTTTTCTTCTGGAATAGCAATGGTGACGGGTATGATTGGACTAGTGGTTGGTTAGAATATTCAATATCGCCACACGTTCGGATACCTAAAGGTAAATATTGGCTTGTCCTAGATGATATTGATACTATTACAGCTGGCTATACTATATGGTATAGGTACCGAGATATAAGTGGAAATCCAAATAAGGGTGATTACCTTTATATATATGACGACACAGGATCTAAAGATGATAGTTTAGCCTTTACTAGATCTCCTACGTGGGACTTAATTATGCTTATTGAAGTTCTTCCAGTTGATGTTTCGTATGATGCTGTAGTTTATACTGATCCACGTAAAATCGATTTCAATTATACTACAACTGATGGGGTAACAGAACTCACAACTTTTTCAAATGTGAATCTTAAAGATGCTGCAGATAATGAACACATATTCTCAACCAATACTTCCATCAATTTTGATATAACTTGGATTCTAAATATCAGTTACGACTCAAATCCTTTTTCAGGAGAATCAACCTATAAAGCATTAAATGATTCTTACGTGTTTTGGAATCTCACTTTCTCGACAGCAAAAATAGATACAACTTATGATGTTAAAAATCACACTATCGTTATCAATGGAATCTCCTCGGATTGGAATACTACATCTATTTATTGGAATGATTCGACGACAGCAGAATATGCCAATATGGAAAGCAATGATAACATCACATTAGATGGAGATTCATCTAATAAATACACTAATGGCTCATCGGTCATGTATGTGAATACTAGTACCCTAGCTGAAAATACTACATGGTATGTTTGGTTGGTGGCTCCTAACTACATATATGAATTTAATTTATCAAGGGGGGGCTCTTCTCTTAGTTTTCCGTATGAAGCTAATGTTACCGATACCCTAGATTTGAATTTCCGGGTCAATTCCACTGGAGGAAATATCAGTTATTGGATTGAATACTATGGACAACCGATTCACAATAGGACTAACTTCAACTCCGCGGTTATATCATTTAGCGACAGTTGGATAATCAATGACAATGTGTCTCAAACCTCAGATGTGAATGGGACGTATGATTTACAGACTTTTTGGAATAATAGTGATACTACAAAGGTAGGTACTTTTACTAGGGCGTTAAATGTATTTGTAACCACATCAATGGTTGTAGAAGAAACACCTTCCCAGATCATTGCTGGTCAATTATTTAACATTACCGTGTACTATAATACTACCCACAATACTTCAACTGGTTTGAATGATGCTCCGATTCTTGTCACAAATAATTGGACATCTTCAGTCTATATGACCCAACTTCAGAGTCACGGGGTGTATAACGCTTCGATTGATACCACGGGTCAAAGTAAAGGAAACACTGGTCAAGTAAATATCACCACGGAGATGCCCTGGTTTGTCAATTGGACGGAAACTATTTATATTGATTTTGTAGAACCAGCAAGTCTGTTTGTGAATGAAACGGATGTCGTGCTCCAATGGCGTGAAAACACTACCCTACTGATTTACTATAATGATTCAGTAAATACTCCTATTCAAACACCAAATGTTACTGTTGCTGGTGAGTATGCCACTTACACTGATGGTGCTTATTACTTTCTATTTAACTCAACTAAATATAGTGGGGTTGGCTTTTATCAAGATATCCTGATCAATGCTAATCATTCAGAGTACGAGACCCAAGAAATCAACATTACACTCACAATAACTCCTGGAGAGACGGATACTATTGGGAAAAGTAATGGCCAGCCCTTGGTTAACATTACAGGAGGTGTAACGCAAGCCTACTCTGCTAGTTCTGAAGACAATGTTACAATAAGTCTTCGTTATTATAACACAATAACAGATGATACATTGAATACTTCTGAACCTAGTATTAATTCTCCAATAATACCGTATTTTGACCCTGTAAATGAATCGAATTATAATTGGACCATAACCTTCAATGTTACTCAGATTGGTAATTTTCTAATTAATATCAGCTTCAGCTTAAATAATTATAACTCGAGCACCTTTGTATTCAACCTTACTGTGAACGCAGCATCAACGACAATTATTAGTGAGATAGATGAAACAGATATTTATTGGAACAATTCTTACGATTTTGCCTTGGTCTACCGGAATATCATTTTCACAGAAAATATTACTAGTGGAGTAATAATTGACATCAATGATACTAACAAGATAGAGTATTCAACTCTTACTGGAGACAAATTCTGGTTTCGCTTCGCCCCTTCAACATTACCAGTACAATCACATGCTATAACTATAAACCTCTCCCATAATCTAAATTATTTCGAATTAAGCACCATTGAAGTCATTTTAAATGTCATTTCCCGACCCACAAACATTACTGGAAAAAATATCACAAGTGGAACTGTTCTCATCAATGGAACAAGTACTTATTATCGGAATTATTCTCCAAATGAGTATGACAATTTTTCAATATCCTTACGTTATTATGATAATATAACTCTTCAAACAATAAATGTAGAAAAGAATAACATTACTGTACAAGCACATCCGTCAATCGTTGTTCGTTATTCGGAGGATGGTGATAACAATTGGACATTTATAGTTAATGGTTCGTTACTGGGAACTTTCCTAACTAATATTACTTTTAGTTTAAACAATTACACTAGTTCTACATTTACTGTCATACTTATTCTTCAAGCAGCAAATTCTTCAATAAATAACCAATCAGTAGATCCTGGAAATTACCCCCTTAAGATTACAAATCGTA
>JAEOSP010000750.1 GCA_016840305.1 Candidatus Hodarchaeota archaeon | reverse complement strand
ACTGCAGTAATTCCACTTAATATCCCTAAAGCTTTTAATTCTGTTTCTACCATTGCTTATCAGACTTCCTATTGAAAAAGAACTCATCCTCTCTGATTAAATTTCATAATGACTGGAAATGGAATTAACCTATATTTTTAGTTAAGGTTTTTATTCAGATCTTATATCTGTTTTACAAAGAAATCTTTATTGTTTATTTTTTCTATTACAAAAGGAGCAAAAATCAATGGCTATTTCCGATCTTGAAGACCTTGGAATTTTATTAGGCGTAACTGCATTTGGAATTGTCTTAATTAGTTTTATCACAGGTATTTCTTTTATTTTGAGATCTCGAGAAGGAAAAAAACTGGATATTCAACGACTATTTACCGGTTTTGCAATAATTGGTTTGGGAGCCCCTTGGTTAGGAGGAATGAGTCAATTCATCATGATTGTACTCACTGGAGAAGCATTAGAACTTAAAGATCAAGCTTACATTTCTGGTTGGGGTCCTGCACTCGCTGCATCTTTATGGATTTTTCTGGTGTTCTCATTATTCAAGATAGAATATAGAAACATAGCAACAGGCATAATAAGCATTTTTGGAATAGTTTTTCTTCTATTTAATTACATTTTATTACCTGGTGCAGAAACTGAAACAAATTATCAGGGAAATAAACTCATTGTTACTGCAGAAGGAATAGTAAAATTTACGATTTCTGATGATAGTAAGTTACCAGACCACCAATATATTGGAATTCCTGGTTTGATTATTTTATTGTATTTATTCCTTACAATATTTTTTGTTGGAGGATTCTTCCTTTGGGCAAGTAGAGCAACCGCTTCTGATGAAATTCGATGGAAAGCGAGACTTGTTGGAATAGGAATAGTAATATATGGTTTATTTACTCCAATTGATGCGTTAATTGCAGATATCCCATTTGTAATAATTTTAGCACGAACAGCTGTTGGATTGAGTTTTATCTTGATTTGGATTGGATATACCCTTCCAACATTTTTCCGTAAAAAGGTTAACTTAATTCAATCATGAAAAATGAATCATCATCTAGAAATCTAAAATTTGGCAAGATAAGACTCAACTGATGAAATGGCCTGAGATGTTTTACGAATTCCATGGCTTATTAAGGGATTAGCTGCAGCTGCAATTTCAGTGATAATTTCAAGACTATCTTCATTTAAACTGTTACGATATTTCTGTAATTCTTCTGATTTTGCTTCTTCTAATAGCGCAAGATCTGACAAAGTCGTTGCTTGCGTTACGATCTTTCGGACCTCAGTCTCAATGTATGAGATAACATCTAAACGCTTCATTTTTTCAATTCGTTTTAGAAATTGTTGACAAAATTTCGAAGATGTTCCACCGCTTACCCGAGTTTTCTCTAGATCGAGAATAACAGTATCAGAGTCGTTATATTCGGATATATACTCTTTAGATGTTGTTACAAGATCTGCTGAGGATTTCTCCCCTGAACGTAATGCCATTGTCAAAACTCGGTGAATAGCAAACGTTTCTAGTGTCCCTACAACAAGTTCACCTAATACTGGTTCACCAGTAATAACTACTTGCTTTCCTACAATAATATTTCGTATAACTCGATCTAGATTTTTCTTTGCTACTTTTCTCAATAATTCAAAAGAGACAGTATCTCGATCCATACTTTTACGAGCCGTTATGTGGTACTGTCCAACCGAAAGTAATTCCTTAATAAAATTGGGTAATTCATCTTTTTTAAGCCAATTTTGTGCTAAGGTGTTAGAAACCTCTGTTAAACGCCGTTTTAATACAGGAGTATGTTTATATAAAGAAACTTGATCCTTTTCATCGTATAGTAGGATTATCGCTGATTTATTTGATTCTATTATATGATTTTCAGAAGTATATGGGATAAAATAAGATATAATTCCAATTTTATTAATTGAGGGAAATGAGTGAATTACTGAACTTTCTTCTCCATTCGTAATACTAATCAGATTAAATTTTGGTAGTAAATCATTAAGAACAGCTAACGCTTCATCATCAGTTAAATTATGTCGATATTCATAAGTTCCCTTTAGTTCTCCTTCCTTTTCAAGTGTAGAGATTACACATAGGCTTCTATCTAACGATCGAACCTGATAACCATGTGGTTGTAAAATTTTGTTTATATGATTAATTTCTAAAAATTTCTTCAGAAGATTCGAATATCTGCTATATGATTCATCAAAAACTACATTCATATCAATTTCAGCTGTTCCAGCTGCTTCAACTTCCTTTGTAATCTCTTTAGTTATTATATCTGCCATTTCGGGCATACTGGAAATTTCTCTTGACATTCGTACACAAAGAACGCCTTTTCGAGAAACAGGAGAATAAACTAACGAATAATCCTTAAAATCCAGAGAATGAATATTTTTTCCGCCTGAAAATTCTGTGGCAAATGCCTGAAGTGCAGATGTAAGTCCAGCTAACAAAGTAACGTCTTCTATCGATTCTCTAGAAGAAACGTCCACAACAGGCAGACCTGCTTCATTTATAATTGAAATAGATTGAATAAGCAGTGCCATTTTCTTTCACCAAAAAAAATTATCGGCCTGAAGATGTTTTTGTTGAAATCTTAAGGAATATATTGGATATTAAAACGATTATCAGCATATAGAGCTTAGGTAAGCCATTAGGAATCATCCTTGAAATATTGATCTATTTGTTTTCTTGATTTTAAGGACCTTTGTTTTACCAAATTTCTGCTTTTTTTAACATTTTTTTGGAATAGAAATAGAAAAAGTCGTCTCTTTTGTGTTGGTTAAGCTGATCTGCCAATTATGAGTTTCCACGATTTTTTTAACAATAGCTAGTCCCAATCCACTACTTCCTTCCTTAGTTGTGTAGCTTTGCTGGAAAATTTTTAACCGGTTATCAGATGGAATCAGTTCACCATCATTGGAGATCAGAATTTGAGAGCCTTCTTCATTAAAAATTCTCTTAACTTCGATTTTTTGAGGTTTCCCATGAGTAATAGCGTTCTCGAAGATGTTTTGAAAAACTTGGGAGAGTTTTTCTTGGTTCCCCTGAATAATGCTAAGATCCTTAAGCATAAATTCAATGTTTTCCGGAATGATATCATCAGCAATCATATTGACCAATTAAGTAAGGTTTTCTTCTCCAGTCTTCTCGATAACTAATCCCGCATTAGCTAATT
>JAEOSP010000749.1 GCA_016840305.1 Candidatus Hodarchaeota archaeon | reverse complement strand
CATTCAGGAACTCGTCATCATTTAGGTTTATATCGTGTGCCATTAACTGCTTGTTCTAATTAGAGCAATTATTTGTGCATTATACCGTACTTTGTATCAAATTCATTTGTGGTTCTAAAATTAATTCTCGTAAAAAATGAGAATTTCAGCCATTATACCTGGGAGAGTTTGGAAAAATTAGCATTAATTCGCCACGAGATTTAATCTTGTTAACTTTAGTATCAAATCTTTTCGAATCAAAAATTCTGACCAACCGTGATAAATCTTCTTCCATTGTCAAAAAATTGAATGTGTCTGCCTGGAGATCTGTTCTAATTTCGATTTTTCCAAAGAAATCTTTTTTTCCTCCTCTTTTTCCTTTTTCCCATTTATTGAATCGAATACTAACAATATCCTTGTAATAAAATTTTCTATGAGGGTATAAAGATGAAAATCTGGAAAAGACGAGATGTTTGAAAGATCCTGTTCCACAAATTACTGAATATTTGTTGAAATGAACGAATTTATAATGCTTAGGCATCAGATATGCAATGAGAAAAGGCCAACTAAGAGGAACTATTACAAGAGCCAACCATTCCGTTAGAAAGAAGGCAAAAAACCCAATTATGACAGTAAATATGCTTATATCTTTTAAAAACCCAGATGTATTTTTAATTGTGCATTTAAAAATGTTTAAGGTGTTTTCATCAGGATAGAAAATGCCTTTACTTAGGGATTGATCTTTTCGTTGGGAAATTTTAGAGTCCTCCAAAGATTGCCTTGAATAAGAGTATTTAGTGCTTTGTGACCAGAATTTTAAAAAAGATGTTTGAATTACTACTATTTGAGATGAGATAAGTGAATAACGAAATCACATGTTTCTTCAGGCCAAAGTCGATAGCGATAGTTGGAGCTAGTCGCAATGAAAAAAAAGCAGGGTATGGAATTTTAAAAAATGTTTTATGGACATTTCCTAGTAAAGAATTAATTTTCCCTATCAATCCCAAAGCAAGTGAAATTTTGGGTCTAAAAGTATATTCATCGCTATTGAAAACTCCTGTAGATATAGATTTGGTAATAATGTTCGTATCTCCTAAAATGATTCCAAATTTACTTGAAGAATGTAAACTAAAAAACGTTCGTGGGGTTATAATTGAGAGCGCAGGTTTTGCAGAATCTGGTTCGGAAGGAAAATCAATACAAGATGAGATTAAAAGATTAGGAAAGGAGTATGGAATCAGAATTTGGGGGGGAAATTGCATGGGGACGATAACAGATGAGTTGATAACAACATTCGAACCTATAAGTGCTGAAATTCGTAGAAAAGGAAATGTTTCCATTGTAGGTCAATCAGGCTACTTTTCTGGAGCAGTTATTCTACAACTATTTACTGAAAGACACTTAGGCATTCGGAAAAGTTGTTCTATTGGAAATAGAATTGATATAAATGAATGCGATTTGCTGTCGGACTTCATTGAGGATGAAAGAACTACAGTTGGAGCGTTTTATCTTGAGGGTTTAAATAACCCTAGGAAATTCATGAAACTAGCAAAAAAATTTACAAAGACAAAGCCATTGATTTGTCTACTTGGTGGACAATCTGAAGTTGGGAAGAAAGCTGCTCTGAGCCACACATCAAGTACAGCACACGGTTCGCCTGAACTTTTGAAAAGTATTCTTAAGCAATCAGGAATCATTCAAGTATCAGAATTTGGAGAATTTTTCAATACAGTGGAAGGGTTTTCGAAATTACCAAAACCCAAAGGTAATAAATTAGCAATTGTAACAATTACGGGAGCTGGAGGAGTTATTGCTGCAGATCTCGCAGCAAAATACAATTTGGAAATTCCTGAACTATCTAAATCCACAACAATGAAGCTTCAAAGCGTTTTTCCATCTTGGATGCCTCCTAAGAATCCAGTAGACTCATGGCCTGCGTTTGAACTTCATGGACTAGATAAAGCCTTACAACAAATAATTCCTATCCTCTTTAAAAGCGGTGAAGTAGACATGATACTGTTAATGGTTGCTGCTATGAAAGTGTCTACATCCTTTAACCCCCAAGTTATACGTGACATGGGTATTTATGGAAAACCATTAGTTACTTATTTTGTTGGTGATAACGTCCTGAAAAATCAATGGACGAACCAAATTCGCTCTGATGGCGGAGTAGTATATGATGACATACACACTGCAATCAAAGTATTATCTCTTTTAAGTTCCTATTACGTTAAATAATCTAATAACGATACCTTAGAAATTGTTATTTAGGATTGATTTAATTTATGAGGATCTGCGAGAAGATTCCTTAGGTCAGTTATTTGCTGACTAAAGGAAGAATCTGTTTGAACAAGAAACATAGCTAAAAATCTTCTCATAACTTCAAATTCGTGATCGTATTCTAAACCATGTAGATAAATTTGATCTTTGAATAAAGTTCCAATAGAATGGCTTAATTCAAGTAATATAGACCTGAGCAATTCTTTTACTTTTTCTTCAGTATTTGAATCTTTTAGTATATAACCAACAGATTGTAAATAATTTAAAATTGTAGGAACTGTATCCTGTAAATAAGAAGTTTCTCCAGGCTCCGCAGCAATTTTTGATTCTACTTCCTCGCTAAGAATGAAAAATGCATCAACCAATGAGGCTGAATATACCTTTACAACATATTTTTGCGGACCCTTTTGTTGATCGCTCTCCTCTACAAATCCCGCCTTAATTAGTTGTTTTAAATGACGATATATTGTTGACACATTTTTATCAAATATCTTGGCTATCTCATCAGCAGGTAAAGGACCATCATCTTTAAGTAACGTCCATATTGCCCATCTATTTTTTTCTATGACAACTTGAACCTTTTTAGGATCGCGTATAATTTGCAAACCGAGTCTACCTTATTAAAACCAGAAATAATATAATAATTCATTTATCTTTTTCTTCAAAAAATATTTTTAAAACTGGTTAAAGGTGCCTATAGGCACTTAGGTATATTTTTTTGCCATAATTTCTTCTTGATCGATTTTCTTAAAACCCCAATTACTATACATTTCGTTATGTTGAAATGAATCCGCGTAAGTTGATAATAATACTCGACTAACACGTTTTTCCTTGTACCATTCAAAAGCATGAGAAGTTAAAGTTGTAGCTATACCCTTTTTCCGATAATCGAGAGCGGTAGCTATTCGAACATAATTTCCATCAAAACCTGAAACAGAAAGGGTATTATAGTTGTATCCAACAAGTTTATTTCCCAGAAAAGCAACGAAAAGAGCGTTCTGAGGATTATTCATAATTCCAGAAAATTTATTTCTATTCATTTGCCAAAATTCAGAAAAACATTCAGTTTCAATGCCTAGGATTCCATCTAGATCCGTTTTCCGTGCTTTTCTTACCTTTATTAATTTATTAATAGAAAAAGGAAATAATAGATCCTCCTTATAGTAATTATTGATTTTTGATATTGTTTTGAAATTTATTTGTTGAAAGAACTGTGAAGAATCACTAAATTCCTCTGGAATTCGGACAGATAGATATTTCAAATCGCGGAATCTTTTTGATATGTCTTTTTCCAGTGCTGTAACCAGATTCTTCCCAATCCCTCGATTTCGATATGCTTGAGACACATAAAGCGAGAAGATCTTAGTTTTTTGTGGGGTGGACACATTAGTGATGATGAAACCAATTAGCTCGTTTTTATGAATTGCTACTTTGACCAAATCTTTGTTATACAATGCATATGCTCTTAAATTGACATTTTGGATGGTATTTTCATAATTTTCAATACTTTGAGAGTATAATTCCTCAAGTGAAACAATATCTTCCTTTTTTACTGAGCGAATTATACTTTTCATTAAAAAAAACTACCACATCAGATGATATTTGTTGGTTTTATTGTTAAAAACCTCGTTAAATATTTTAATGAATGTTTGACTCTTGCTTAAAAGAGGATTCATTATAAGTATAGCGAGATATATCAACCAGTGTTAATTCGATGCACACCAGCGATCTAGCCATACTACTAAGAATGTTCAGAATAAATACAAACGGGGGTTTTTAAGGAAAAAATGGATGAAGAAAAGAAAGGATTTTGTCATGACTATTGAGGATAATTTTCCAACTAAGTCAATTCAACTGATAGCTAAGCTTGAAGCTCAAAGGCGACAATTTTACCGACCAATTTATTCAATCCATAAATCTTGGGCAAGAAGACCAGGATCTGCATTTCGCGCAATAGGATTAGCACATTTCTTAGATGATCCTCTGTTTAATGAAAACAATCCTACAGAGAGCCAGTTTTATAAAAATCATTCTTTCAACGGAAAAATAGTACTAGATCCTTTTTGTGGTGGAGGTACTAGTTTAGTAGAGCTAAATCGTTTGGGAGTAAAAACAATTGGCATTGACCTTAATCCTGTTGCATGGTTGACCACTAAAAAGGAGCTAGATTCTTTTGACGTTGAAAAATTTGACCAAGAAATTCAAGAACTGGAAATTAATGTTGGTAACAGAATAAAACAGCTTTATCAGACAAATTGCCCAGAATGTCATTCATTTGAAGCGGATATAATGTATACGTTTTGGGTAAGAACAATAAAGTGCCCTAATTGTAAGTCTACAGAAGATTTGTTCAAATATTATATCATAGGTAAAAAACAAAGAAAAAGTAATGAAACGATGGTAATTTGTCCAGACTGCAACCATCTATTTTATTCAAAGGAGGACATAAGAAAAGATACACGATGTCCTGAGTGTGAAAGAGAGTTTATTCCAAAAAATGGAAATTGTCGTAGGAAGATATTCCATTGCACACAGTGTAGTACAGAGTCTCGTTTGGTTGATATAATTAATAGTTATCCAGAATCACTATCTATGCGCCAGTACGCTGTTGAATACTACTGTACCAGTTGTTTAAAAAGGGGTTATAAGAAAATTTCGAAATTTGACCTTCATCAGTTCGCTAATGCGAATAAGATCTTCAAAGAAAAAAAGGACAATCTCCTCTATCCTAAAGAACTCTTACCAGAAAAAGGATCAAATATTCAGAATCTTAGAAATTACGGTTTCAAAGAATTCGCAGATCTTTTCAATAGTCGTCAGCTCTTAAGCTTAAGCATACTTTTAGAGGAAGTATGTCGGATTAGGGATGATAACCTTAGGGAATATTTCATAGTGGCATTCTCTAGCTGTCTCGAATTTCACACTGTATTGAATCCCTATAATTATACAATGAAGCAAATAGTTAATGTATTCAATTATCAATCATTCTTAGTTCCTCTCCAATTTGTAGAAAATAATGTTTGGGGGACAAAAAAGGGTAATGGTAGTTTCATAACATATCTAGAGAAAATTAAACGCGGCAAGGCTTACTGTAAAGCTCCTTTTGAGATCCTTCCTGAAGAAGGGCAGATCATCAAGAAATTAATTGATGGTGATGAAATCAAAACAAAGTTTGTACGTAATTATTCGGAGCTAGTAGAAAATCCCCATAATCCTGATTGTTTGTTAATTGCAGGCTCGGCACTTAAAATGGAAAATTACTCAATTCCGAATGAATCTGTTGATCTTGTTCTAACAGATCCCCCTTACTTTGATTATATACAGTATTCTGAGTTAGCTAACTTTTTCTACATTTGGTTAAGGCTTGGATTAAAGGAAACATATTCTTGTTTTGAATCGTCACTGATTTCATCAGAAGAGGAGATTGGGTTATTTAAAGAGGAAGATTCCTTCTTAATACAATTAACGAAGGTGTTTAAGGAATGTTATCGAGTTTTAAAAGAAGATTCTCCACTTATTTTCACCTTTCACCATTCTAGTGCGAAAGCATGGAGTTTAATACTAAATAGTCTTAAAAAAAGTCATTTTGTTCTGACAGCAGCGTTTCCTGTGTTCAGTGAATTTAAAGCGCGTCCTGTTATTGGACAAAACCATGATTTTGTACTTGTTTGTAGAAAATATTTGCAAGGCGGTAGAAAAAGTGACGAAAAGCATAGACGTTCAATATCAACAAAAATTGACGTAAAGTTAGCAAATTATATGAAGAACATGAAAGGTATGCGTGAGGAAGGAAATTGGGAAACTTTTTTTGCTGAGCTTCTTCCATTGCTTTCCTCTCGGTTTATATCAGGAAATGAAGAAGAACTTACAGAATCTCTTGTTAGTTTGTTTCAAAATTAGTGAAGAGCAAAATAAAAAACCTCAATATCGTAATGGTTCATTCAACAAATCAATAAGAAGAAGTAATATTAATCGCACGTAAAAATCAAATCATTTCATAAATATGGTATTATCAAATCCTTTGAGACTCAATTTCTCATCTCAATCAATATTGGGATTGTTATACCGTAAACCTATGTAATCTAAGTCAAGAATTAAAGTTGAAGGATTTTAATATTGCCAGGAATTTATAAACCAGGATATTTAGAGGCTATCTTTGGTCCGATGAAATCAGGTAAAAGTCAATATTTGATTCGTCTATTCACGGAATTAACCTTTTCTAATATTGAGGGGATAGTTTTTAAACCTGCAGTGAATACTAGAGAGATTGGAATTATTTCAAGAGGCGACAATAAGCAGTTAAAAGCTATAGTGATTGATGAAAAATATCCAGAGGATATCTTGAGCGAATTAAAAAAGGTGGACAATAAATTTATTGGAATAGATGAAGCTCAATTTTTTTCAAACAGTTTGGTATGGGTAGTGGAAGAGCTTCTTAGAAATGACTATCACGTTGTAATTTGTGGATTACTCCTTAGTTTTCGTGGTGAGCCTTTTGGACCCATGCCCTATTTAGTAGGAAGAGCAAATAAAATTATTCGCTTAACTGCAGTATGTGAATATCCAAAATGCAATAACTGGGCTGTATTAACTCAAAGACTCATAGAAGGGGAGCCTGCTAAATATGATAGCCCTCTTGTCTTAATTGAAAACTCAGGACAAAAAGAAAAATATGAACCAAGATGTATACATCATCATCTTGTACCAGGAAAACCCAGATCATAGATATAGGTTAAGAAGAAGTAATTCAGTTAATTTTAACTCAGTAGAAATGAGAAGGATGATAGCTTTAGTTGCAAAATACCTTAAAGGTAATCTTCCAAGCGCTATACCTTCCTAATTACGATTATATATCCAACGTGTAAGGTACATGAAAGGAGTATCAATAATACCAAGGAACCATTTAATAGCAAGTTGTCCTACGATTAAACTAACAACAAAGTCAATTGTTTGCGGTGTTACGCTAGGATCGAAGAATGATTGAATCGAGGGAAGGATAAAGAACGCTAGAGGAATGAAAATAAAAGAATCCAATCCCAAACTTAATATATCACTGAATACGTTTCTTATCCAGAGATATTTCCACCAATCAGTAGCTTCATCTGTTTTTTTATTTATCCAAGTATGAAGTTTGTCATAAATAAAAGCATCAAAACGTTCACTAATTAAAAAACTTATCCAAGATGCAAGCGTGATTGAAGGAACAATTACAAATGCAGCAAGAGGATCCTTATCATCAGGAGTAAATGAGACGAAGGGTAGATACGATGCAAAGATTATGAATATTACCATAATAACTTGGCACACAAAAGCTATCCAGATCATATTATAGACTGCTTTACGGCCAAATTTCTCATTTACCATATCTGTAATTTGTAATGTGAAGGGAAAAACGATCACTCCCACAGGAGCGAGAAATATGAGGCTAGAAATACTGAACAAAGATAAAATTTCGCCTAAGAATGGGATAAAACTCAAATCGTAAGTAGCAACTTTTACCGCGAAGAATTGTGCAAGAGTGAGAAAGAGAATATAACTTGCTAGTAAACCATTATATGAATTAGTAGAGGCAGTTTGTTTAGCAGCAATGTATGTAAATAATCCTAAAGTAATAAATACTCCAATTGATACTATCAATGTTTCCAATATATGTTAACTCCTGTTTTTAGTAGATTAAGGTAACTATCTTTTCCTAATAGGTTTATTTTGTGATCCTCTGCCTTGACGTTGATCAATTTCATCTAGAGAATCAAGTAACTTTCGTAATGCTGCACGAATCGCATCACTTAGGTTTACAAACTTCTTATCAGTTCCAATATGAGCTTGTAAATCATCAAGGATGTGTTGTGGTACTTCAACCGAAATCTTAGCCATTTTTCAACCATTCCAAAGAGTTTACTTATGAAAAATATTCTCTGTAGAGGGATAAGAGAGGGTTTGTAGAAGATTATATAGATTATGATTTATTAATAGAAAAAGGAACTACAATTTTCTTTGAAAGAGGATAACCTATTCAGAGAATTCAACACTTAAGTGATTTTAATGAACTAATTTCTTCATTTTCGGGATATCGTTTTTAATCGCTCTCTCAATATATGAAAATCGTACTTCTCATTTTCATCAATTTTACTTCTTAGTTCTGAAAGTTCGGAGACAAGCATGTTCATTGCAATATCAAAATCAGTTATTAAGAAAATATCCACAAGCTCTGGTGTCTCATGAAGAATTTCAAGTCTTGCTTCTGGAATATAGACGATTCCCTTTCTTACAAGTTCAAATATATTCTCAATGAACTTTGCAATTTCTTCTAGGGATATAATGCCCAGTGTTGAAAGAATTAAGTT
>JAEOSP010000748.1 GCA_016840305.1 Candidatus Hodarchaeota archaeon | reverse complement strand
GTTCTATTTTTCGGGCATTTAGCAAAAAATACATAGCATAAGCAGCTAATACATAATATGCTCCTGCAGAGAGTTTCAATTGCTTAGCAATGCCATAAATCAACGAGAATCCGAGGGCTAATATCGAATAGATCACGCTTGCTATAATACCATTCAGAATAATCTGAAGTACAATACCAAAGTTATGGTGAACAAATAAAAACTGCTGTAAGATAATCACAAGATATAATCCGAAGAGGAAGACCAGTCCTATAATTAGATACTTGTCCTTTTGAAAGAATTCATTGATTAATTTAGTTGTATTATTTTTCATTGAGAATCTCCTTTTATTACATTGAATAAGCTAATAATAGAATATTGCTTGTGAATCGCCAGATTTTTAATTATAATAACTTAGTATCATCATTCCAAGTATCTAGAGGTAAGAATAAAAAAATAAAGGGGGAAAACGCTAAGATCTAGCGTTTCTTGTTCCGCTTTCTGGTTGTGATTACTACTACACTTGCTAAGACAAATATTGTTATTTGAAGAGCAAATCCTGGAATATCTGTAACTGTAGTTGTGGTTGTAGTAGTAACGCCAGTAACAGCAGTTGTGGTCGTGGTAGTAGTCGTGGTGGCTTCGGGAACGTAACCGGTATCGCTGTGATCAATAGGCCATTCTAGTCTCGATGTCAGGTTGCCCATGTCATCGGCAACTCCTGGACCTATACCCCAACTGCTCTTCTTCCATCCACCATGTTGCCATTGTGCGAAGTAACCCTGAATATAGGGATGACCACGAACTCCAACAGTCGCTGGTGTGTAAAGATCATGGACAATTAAGTCGTTATAATTTGTTATATTAAATCTAACACCCTCATCAGTGTAACCAACTTGCCCATACGGATAACCAAAGATTGTATGATTCCAAACATTGTCCTCACTGGTAAATTTAATTTCGTAAGCAGTCCCAGTATAATGTGTGGTTGCTAAAGCAGTCTGTATATCATCTGAAACAATTGAATCAGCTCTTTCAATGGCATCTTTTAGAACATATACCGAATCATAAGAAGCAAATGCTGTATATGTTGGTTCTTCACCATATTTAGTGGAATAAGCAGTTCGAAAAGCCATTGTCTTATTTGTATTGATGATATCTGGTGGACAGGTTTCTAGTTGTATTTCACCATATGCAGCTCCTTCAGTCTCGTCAAAGAATGTGCTTGCTTGCGATTCAACATTGATACCAGCTAAGAATTGATCAAGATCTAAAGTATGCCAAGCCTGTGGAATTTTACGTCCAACTGGACCGCTAAAGATTTCCATTATGGCATTAACATGTAATCCATCCAAATCAGACGTTAAAGGTGTCAGGGATGCTGTTACAGAATCAAGAGTTGCATCAGGAGCAATCTTGATATCATTTGTAAAGTTCATTTGGGGTGCTTTTTGCGTCCCGTAGGGGGTATTACCCGGTAAAAATTCTTGTAGATAGAAATGTAACCCTTGACTCATTGCCAGACTCCAAGCTGCATCTTCACGAACAATTGTAATATTCCTAACTCCTTTGCTTGACAAACCAAAGGCGTATAAATCAACAATTGCTGCTGTAAGCTGACTTCCATTACTAGGAGCGAGTCGCGTAAAGTATGGATTAATTATAGGAGCTGTTGAACCAACACCTAACATTGGTCTATCCAAACCTGCTTGTAGAGCCATTACAACTTCAGTACGGAATCCACCAACAAGTGCGACAACATTATCACTATCTAGGAGTTTAGTGAGAGAAGTTGTACCTGTAGTAGGGTTTGGTAACCCAGTTGATGGATCTGAGGTGGTTTCCACAATTAAATCAAAATCATATGTTGTTCCTCCTGCAGTAACACCATCACCAGCATTAATTTCTTCTACTGCCATTTCTACCCCTTTTTTCATATCCTTTCCAGGTGTAATTCCTAAAGGCCCGAGAGCACCAATTTTAATCTGATCGGTTCGAGCTTCAGGTTTAGCAACTGGAACTCCTGTCATCACGGTAAAAGCCGCTCCAAGAATAGCTAGGAGTAAAATGTATTTTCCTAATCTTTTCATTTCTTATCACTTCATTAAAATTTCTATTATTTCCAAAAAACTGTTCATTTGAGGTATTAAGTATATTATCTGAACGTTTCAATTTGTTCCGTTTGTAAGCATTAAAAACTTTATGTTGTTATCCGTCAATATGTAGTCGAAAGGTATTTATTCGTAACCATAAAATAGACACTATAAATATGAAAAACAACTTCTAACTTCAATATAAGGAAAACGACGAGTAAAAACCATCTGTAATTACAATCAAATTACTTTGAAGCTTCTTAGTCAAATATTCAATTTAATACAATAGCTAAATAAGCAAATTATCGCATGCAACTTTATTATAGGTGAAAAAGTCAATGGAGTCATATGATCTCGATGAAAGACCTTGGTTTGCAGGAGGGTCATGGCCAGAAGAAATTAAAAAACATCTTGAATTTCCAGAGAATTTCCCAATATATAAATTCTTAGAAGAATCTGCAATAGTATATCCCGATAATATATCAACTATCTTTTTTGATGCTAAAATTCGATATAAAGACCTATGGGATCGTGTATTACGGTTTGCTAATTCATTACACTCCATTGGTGTTAAAAAAGGTGATAGAATAGGCATTTACCTTCCAAATTGCCCCCAATTTGTAATCGCTTTTTTTGCAATAAATCGTCTTGGTGCTACAATTGTGCCTTTTAATACTCAATATGTTGATCATGAATTAGAATATCAGACCAACGATTCTGGTGCTCGAATAATTATTACTATTGATATTACATACAATCGTGTGCGTAAATTACGACAGAAGAAAGCGATCAACATTGATAAGATTATTGTTGCTTCATTGCACGATGAGATACCCCGGTCAAAGCGAATTATTGGTATGTTAACAGGTAGACTTCCGCCTCGTAAAAGAATTCATTCAGAGGATCTTTCATTCGAGGAAATGGTAGAAAAAGGTGACCCAAATGCTGTACCTGATGTTGATATCAAATCTAAAGAAGACTTGGCGTTGATTCAATATACAGGAGGTACTACAGGGGTCTCTAAAGGTGCTATGTTGACGCACCATAATATTGTAGCCAATCAGATACAATTAACTAATATAATATATCCACCTATTGTGCAAGGAGAAGAATGCTACGTTATCGCTTTACCGTTGTTTCATATTTATGCTCTAAATACTTGTATGATTTCTGCTGTTTCTCAAGCGAGTAAAATGATTTTAATCACTGATCCTTTAGCAGGAAGGCCAATTCTTCAGGATTTATTAGAAAGTCTGGCAAAATATAAACCGACTTTTTTTCACGGTGTTCCTTCACTTTACCTAGGATTACTATTTCATAAGGACATTAAGGATTATGATCTGACTTCGATTCGAGCTTGCATAAGCGGTGCTGCACCATTACCTGAACAAGTCATGTATAATTTTGAAGAGCTAACTGGTGCGAATGTCGTTGAAGGATATGGTTTAACAGAAACAAGTCCAGTTACGCACGTTAATCCTTTGATTGGCGGAGGTAAGCGAGCAGGTAGTATAGGTCTTCCTGTTACAAACACTGATGTTAAAATTTACGACATTAATGACTCAATGAAAGAACTACCGCAGGGAGAAGAAGGTGAGATAGGTGTTAAGGGACCACAAGTTATGCTTGGATATTGGAAGAAACCAGAAGAGACAGCCAACACATTCAATAAAGATGGTTTTTTCATCACTGGAGATGTTGGCTATATCGATGAGGATGGGTATTTTTTCATTACTGGTCGGAAAAAGAATATGATCGATGTATCTGGCCTGAAAGTTTATCCAAGAGAGGTAGAAGAAGAAATCATTGAACATCCTGCTGTACAAGAAGTAGCTATCGTTGGAATTCCACACAAATTTCGTGGTGAAACGGTCAAAGCTTTTGTTGTCCTCCATGATGATGAAACAGCATCTGAAGAAGAAATTATTGAATTCTGTAAAGGACGGATCGCTCGCTATAAAATACCAAGAAGCGTCGAATTTCTCGATGAATTACCAAAAAGTGCTATTGGAAAAGTTCTTCATCGTGAATTAAGAGACAACGAATGGAAAAAAGCAGGTCGAAAAGCATCAATAGATAAATAAACAAGTATCCACTTCTTCTTGACAAAAATAAATGCAAATAATTAAAAGCGTACTCTCTTTTCTTTATTTATGTACGTCTCGAGTGCTCTTCGCTCTTCAGGTCAAGTGAGTGATTATATTCATCATATCGATCTTAAGCAGTATAATTTTCCAGAACTTTGTTCAGCTTTTGTACTTGAAACACCAAAATCGTGTGCAATAATGGATTGTGGAACATCTAATGATGTTCCCACGTTACTGGATTATATTACATCAGAGTTGTGTATATCTTTGAATCGTATCAGGTATTTAATTCCCACTCATTATCATTTTGATCATTTTGGTGGTGGTTGGAAGCTTTGGGAAATTTTAAAAGAGTATAATCCTAATATCAAAATTCTTACAACCGAAAAAACGAAAGATCAACTGCAAAATCCAGTTCTTCATATGAAACGAGTATACCGAACTTTTGGGGATTTCATTGGGGAAATGAAACCGATAATCGATGAAGCATTTGAGATTGTTAGTACGGATGAGGATATTCCTCTCGAAGGTTTGAGTAGAGATTATTCATTAAAGTTAATTCCAACTCCTGGCCATACATTAGATCACGTTTGTCCAACCATTTATAAAGGAAATCAAGTTGAATTCTCTTTCCTTGGTGAAGCTTCTGGTGGATTGTTTAAGCTTGGTAAGCTCACTGTTTTAGGATCAAGTATGCCTCCTGAATATCAATTCAAGAGATTTATAAAGTCTCTTAAAATGATTCATTCCCTCCGACCGCACACTATTGGGTTAGGCCATTCTGGTGCAATAAAAGGGGAAACCAACGTAATAAATTACCTGAATGATTGTTTATCATTTGCAGTTTCCTTCCGAGAATTTGTTAAAGAGAAATTTGAGGAAAAAAGTGAAACTAAATACATTGTCGAACAATTTCTCAATATGAAATTCCGAAATCAGGGGTATAAACCAGATGGTTTCTTGACTAAGATCGTTGTGGCCTTAGTTTACGGACAATTAATTGATTTAGGTCTTAGAAAACCGAAATAATATATTCTTACTAGTAGAATTCATCTAATAATTGATAAAAAGCAATTTTGTTTGTGTCAACAACATCTAATCCATATTTCTTAAAGAAATAGGGCATCCACTTCTCCCCGAAATTGTACATAATACTTCTAACACTTATACCAATATCTAAGTACCTATCACTAATACCTCCCAAACCAAAGTCAATAAATCCGCTAATATCGTTATCATTAATCATAATATTTGGCAAACAGT
>JAEOSP010000747.1 GCA_016840305.1 Candidatus Hodarchaeota archaeon | reverse complement strand
GACTGTGGTATATGAGTTTTAGCACCAATCATGGTAAATACATCAAAGCGCCCAAACATTACTTTGTTTACATATAGTGAACTTATCGAATTTGAAGGGGTAACAGGGAATTATAAAATCAAAGTACGCAAAAATCCTCGGTATGTGGATGAAAAAAAATGTACAGGCTGTGGATTATGTACTACTAAATGCCCTATTAATGTACCTAATCAATTTGATAGGGGAATTGGAGAACACGGAGCTGTTTATATTCCTTTTCCACAAGCGGTTCCAAAATTTGCGGTAATTGATAAAGAAATTTGCATCGATTGTAAAAATTGTGAAAGAATATGCCCTGCTGAAGCAATTGATTTTACTCAAAAACCTGAAATTGTAGAATTGAAAGTTGGAGCGATTGTAGTTGCAACAGGATGGGATGAATACAATGTTCTCAAATCAAAAGAGTATAAATATGGAATTTATCCTGATGTAATTACCCAAATCGAATTAGAACGTATGTTAAGTCCAATAGGACCAACTGAAGGTCATGTGTATCGAATTTCTGATGGGAAAACACCACAAAGAATTGCTATGATTCAATGTGTAGGATCGAGGACACTAAGGGGCAATTCGTATTGTTCTGCAGTTTGCTGTAACGTCACGTTAAAAAATGCTCAACTGCTAAAACAAGAATATCCCAATTCTGAAGTGACAATATTCTACATTGATATTAGGACTTGGGATAAAGGTAATGAGGAATATTACCGGAAAATAAGGGAACAGAATATTAACTTTATAAAAGGCAAACCTGGAGATATCAAAAGAAATACCGATGGTTCGATGCGATTATTTGTTGATATTTCATTAGAAGAAAATGTTGTACATATGGATTTTGATCTTGTTGTATTGTCCACTGGAATGATTCCATCTAAAGGTACTAAAGAAGCTATTGAAATAATCGGATTGAGTAAAGGACCTAATGGATTCTTATCAGAAGTACATGGGTGTTTAAAACCCGTTGAAACTAAAGATTTGGGCATCTATGTTTGTGGATGCGCATCAGGACCTAAAAACATCCCATATTCTGTATCTTCTGCTCTCGGAGCTGCAAGTAAAGTAGCTACATTGTTATCAAATGATATTCTCAGACAAGAGTTAATTATTGCTGAAGTAGACTCAAACCTTTGTATGGGATGCCATAGATGTGAAAAATTATGTGAATTTGATGCTATCCTAGTGAATGAAAGTAATATTGCTGAAGTCAATGATTTAAAATGTAAAGGATGTGGAATGTGTGTAACATCTTGTCCAGCAATGGCAATCGATTTAATTTATTATAGAAATAACCAAATTGAAGAAGAAATAAAGGGAATTGGAGATATAGATATTTCTGAAAATCAAACCGAATCAATTGAAAATTAAACAATAGGTAGTGATGATAATAGTAGAAACCAGAAATCAAGATAGGAAAATTATCGCATTTGGTTGTGAGAAATGAGGATATTCTGCAGCTGATCTGACAGGAACCACTAGAAAATCATATTCAACAAATTTTCACTTAATAAGAGTAAAATGTACTGGAAGGGTTGGTTTACATCTGATTATGGAAGCCTTTCTGAATGGTGCAGATGGTGTAGCTATAATTTCTTGCCATGAAGGTGAATGTGATTTTGGAGGTGCTAATATGAATACAAATATGCATGTTTTATTTCTAAAACGATTGTTTAATCATCTTGGTATAAGTGAAAACAGATTGCAACAATATTTCTGCGCAGCTGCCGAAGTTGAAAATTTCATTAAATCCGTCAATGATATTACTAATAAAGTGAGAGCTCTACCTCCTCTACCAAAAAAAAAATTATATCCAAATTAGAATGATCTTTCCAAAAAAATAGTAGTTGGGAAGTAACATACTCAATGCCTGGGTATTTGGATAAAAAAAATTATAGATTTATACTTAAAAGAAAAATGAATATTGAAAAAAATATCTCATGGGAATTTTTAAAAAATGTTAAAGATACTTTAGATTCATACAGAATCCGAGCATTAATTGACGCTAAACAAGATGTAATTAATGCTAAAGTATATTCTGAAGATCAGTACAATTCAATTTTGCTCAATATGTTCGATCTTGAATTGCAAAAATATTCCTTGTTGAATTATATCAGAGATAATAAGGAACTAAATCTTGAATTAGTTAGCAAATATTCACAACAAAATTCCTATAACATCAGGAAGACCATCAGCTTATTAGAATTGTTAAAATCTGAGAATTTAATCTCAATTGAAGAAATTTATGATATAAAGAAAATTGAAGAAAAAATTGAAGAGAAAGTACTTAAAGATATTATAGTTAAGTACATTGAAAATCCCCCTCTCATTAAATCAATTTATGAACCTGTAAAGGTGATCTTTGACT
>JAEOSP010000746.1 GCA_016840305.1 Candidatus Hodarchaeota archaeon | reverse complement strand
CCAATAACTTCATGACCTTCTTCGGCTAATGGAATACTGACACGACCTACTAAAGACGCAATGTACCGTAAATATAAGATTATCTTAGAAAATTCCCTATAAATCGATTTACAGCACAACCGCATCAAAAAAAACTAGGCTGATGTTTTGGACCAATTGCATTGAAATCACAGAATCATGGGAACCAGATGGGGAGGGAAAAGTCATTTGATTTTGACGAGAGAAAGATTTATCTCCCTCGAACTTAATAGAAGTTGAAGTATCTCCATTAGAGATTCCAAGAGCCAAGAAAACTTCAAAAGAAGCTCTTATGGCTATTTTCAAAGATTATGAGTCAAAATTTAGAACCATGGAAAAGCGAATCAAGACTCTCGAGTTAGAAGTGAAAGTGTTGAAGGCAAATTCAGGTCGATAGTTTCCCCTGTCAGCCCTGAACTGCCTTCAATAACCTTCATTCTTGTATAACTTTTTTATTTTTCTTTTGATTTTTAAAAACGCAAAAATTATTTTTCTAGGTATTTCGAAAAGAACCACTTAGAGGGGAGATTGACTGATTCATTTTTACTAGATTTTTACCGGAAAAGCAGGAGAGGAGAGATTGGGAGATTGTTATAAAACACAGATTTTCCATGAATCCGTGAGAACAATCACTAGAATATCATCACAAATTAGTTTTGCATCAATTCATAATCGCAAACGTGTGTATATTTAGAGGGGAACTGTTATTTCACATCAATCTTTTTTTCGGTCGCTAGGTTTATAGCTCCAGACGGGTGTTTTTTGCCGTTAATACCAATTTGAACCTTAAAATTACCTATGAAGCAGAATAGAGTAGTCTTTTTTTCTCAATGAATTGGTTAATGACTAGAGTTCCGTAATTGACCTAAGTAATAGGGCAGATGATTTAAAAGGGCTGAAAACAGTAGAAGTTGCACCAATCAAAGTATATATAAATATTTCAGACCAATTTCAGAGTATACCTCAAAAGAAAAATAGTTTAGAGGATAAAAATGAAAAAAACACTAATTAGTTCTTGTCTCATTGTTTTATTAGTAGCTCTTACAGGAATGATTCTTTCAGCTCCTCTCGGGATCTTGAATCCAGCAATACGGAACACAACACACACGCAAGATCCGAATTGCCGTGTCACGCAAAAATTGTGTATGAGATCCACTTTGATCAACATTAACCAGGGCCATCCTATACTATCCCAAATTTCAACTCAAGAATATATAGAGCGTCAAAGAAGTATCAACATTCATGGCAATGCCGATTTTCTCAGTCAAGCAAGTAACGAAAGTTGGCACGGCACAGGCACGTCAGACGACCCCATCATCATTACGGGCTATAATATCACGTGTTTGTTCGCCAGACTATATATTAAGGATACTGACTTGTATTTTCAGGTTAAGAATAACCTCATAGATGGGGTAAATAGAGGAAGATGTGCCATAATTCTTTTCAACGTTACTCATGGAACTTTTATCAATAATATCATTTGTAATAGTGGATCTGCCATTCATGTAGGAGGAGGTACCACTAATAATACCTTCGTGGGTAATGTTCTTTACAACAGTTTCGGCGGTATGTGGTTAGAGCCGTCTGCCCACAATAACACCGTGTATAATAATTTCAGCTACAATAACACATATGATGGCATTTGGTGTGAATCTAGTAATAATAGGATCTATAATAATACTTTGTATGATAACAATGACATGGGAATTTGGCTGGACTCCGGCTCCAATAATCTCATTTTCAATAATACCATCTATGGTAACGGCTATGGTATGCTCGTGTGGAACACCTCCAATAATGTTATCGCTAGTAATACTTTTACAAATAACTCCAATAGAGGTAGTACTATTTTCACAAATATCTCCAATAGAGGTATATGGGTGCTAAATGCCACTAAGAATACCTTCGTGGGTAATAACATCCTCAATAGTGATTATGGCATTTTTCTGAATAGATCTGAGAGTAATATCTTTTCCAACAATACCATCTCTGGTAGTACTAACTATAGCGTTAGTATTACTTCTTCTTCAAGGAATAATGTCCTGATGTGGAATGATTTCATTACTGGTCGGGACAATAGCTCTCAGGCCTACGATGCTGGCTCAAATAACACCTTCACTTCCAATTACTGGTCTGACTGGATCAGTCCAGATGTGGACGTGAATGGTATTGTTGATGACGCGTATCCCATTGCGGGAAGTGCAAGCAACATGGATCCCTATCCCCGAGTAAAACCGAATATCAGCATAAATAGATCTAAAGCAACACCGTTTGCAGGTTTATTTACAATCTTTTTCACTTTAGGTGTGATTGCATTGATAATTCGTAAACGAAAAATGGCTTACTAAAATCCCATCTCATGTCCTACTTCTTTTCTTAATCTACGAGACCTTTTTAGAATCAACACATTTTATCAAATAAGATAGAGAAACTATTTTTATTAAAAAAAGCATCATTACGCTGAGATTTAACAAAATCAAATGAGAAAGACCATTTATTTTATTTTTTGATAGAAATGATTTGAGCAATTTTGTAAAATAAAAAGCATTTAATACTCTAAGAAAAATCAAACTAGGAGTTCAATGGGAATCAAGCAAGTTGAAGAGCTTATAGAAAAAAAGAAGTTTAGTGAGGCATGTCAGTTTAT
>JAEOSP010000745.1 GCA_016840305.1 Candidatus Hodarchaeota archaeon | reverse complement strand
CCAGTGCTAATATTAGGTGTAACAAGTATTTCTATCTTCATTACGCTTAATCGTCTTGTTCAAAGTCAAAGGCGTATCATTGGAATCGCGGCTAGTCTAGGCTATACCCCTACTGACATATTAATGCATTATGCGTCATTCGGACTTATAATCGGAGGTGTGAGTGGAAGTTTAGCGTTGATTATTGGTTCTATAACATCAGGTGGAATTACGTGGATTTATGCTTATTTTATGGGTTTTCCGACAATTGTAGTAATTGAGATTCAAGTTCCCATTCTAATTGCAGCATTTTCAATAAGCCTGATTATAACCTTTTTCAGTGGAATAGCCCCAGCGTGGAAAGCTAATCGTTTATCACCAAGAGAAGCATTTCAAATCCAGCTTTCTACTAAGGAAGGAGGGTTTTCGATTGTAGAAAAATTATTACGTCTTCAAATTCTCAATATCAAAATTGTAATTCCATTTAGAAATCTTTTCAGGCATAGATGGCGTACATTTATAACAATTCTAGCAATTTCATCATCAGTAATGATTTTAGTTGTATCTGCAGGCTTTAATGATAGTATAAGCGCTGGAATAGGTCGACAATTTGGTGAAACCAGCAAATACGACATGATGATTAACTATGAAGGTGTAAAATATGCAGATTTTGGTGTGAAGGAAGACATAAGTTATATTCAACAGCTTCCAGGAGTTTTATCTGTTGATCCAGTCTTAGAGATTCCATCAGTAGTTAGAAATGGTGACAGAATGGAAGATGTCCTAATTATAGCATGGAATTCATCATCTCCACCTGCACATAACTTTCAATGGACTTCTAAAGACGGTCATCTATCTACAAATCAAAGTATGGTTCTTACATCAGGGTTAGCAAATTCCTTAGATGTATCAGTAGGGGAAAACATATCATATGGATACCCCAGAGTCCCAAATGTTCAAACTGCATACTCTAGTGCAAAATGGGTTTGGAACTGGTGGATCACCCAGAGTAGTTATGAATACACAAGAAATAGAACTTTGAATTTCATAAGCAATAATTTTCTTTCCCAGAATATTGAGAGTTTCTCACTTTCAAACGAATCAGCCGAAGTTAGATTTCGTATGGATGATGTAATAGCTACTGGCATCTCTGAAGAAATATGGGGGAGTGTGTGTTATACTTCAGTTCAAACAATAGCGTCTGCAATGGGAGTAGATGTTTTTAAAAAATCATATCTTGATATTGACCTAACACCGTTCTCTAAGCTAATTATTAAGCTTGCTGACCCTCAAAATTTGACTTTACTTGAGATGTTGAAATCACAGATTACAATCAGAGAAGGGATTCTATCTATACGTATGGGTTATGATATTCAAGAATCGGCTACTTACACAATGACAATGTTCACAATAATTATTAGCGTCTTTATGTTATTCGCATGTGTCTTAGTAGGTACTGCTATCTTTACAACAATATATGTCAACTTTCAATAAAGTTCCCAAGAGATTGCTACAATGCTTACACTAGGTTTATCAGATAAGGAATTTTTGTCAATTCTTACTATAGAAAATGTTATTCAAGCCATAATTGGAATTGCTGGAGGGATCATTCCAGGTTTACTCCTTGCAGATTGGATTCTCAGCAATCTTCTAAGAATGTTTTATTTTAAAATTGAGGTATCTTTCTTATCTTGGATAGCAATATGGATTGGCGTTCTTCTTGTAGTCCTACTTTCTCAAATACCTGCAATATATCGAGTTTTAAAGCTGGATCTAGCTACCGTTACTAAAGAAATATCACAATAAGAGTTAGAATCGCTCATCTGAAACTTTAAATTTCGTTGATGTATAATTAGTATTTTTCAACCAACCTACTATCGCTTTACGATTATCAAAATAGGGTATAAACGGTTTAATGTCAATTAATGGAGTATTATTGACCATGTCAACCCCTCGGATTTTCAGAAGACATTCGGGTCTATTTATTTCCAATAATTCTACAGTTGATATTCCAACAGGATTTGGTCTAACTGGTGCACGAGTAGCAAATACTCCATGTACTTTATCTTCTAAGTACGGTTTCACTTTTAATTTCATTTCATTTACTTTATGAAAGTGATATACCAGGATAATATGAGAAAATCCTTCTAGATCTAATAATCCTTCGGAATATTCAGAAAAAAGGTTAATTACCCCCTCAGTTTTAGAGTAACTAGTTTGAATAGGAATTCCTTTCATAGTTTCAAAAGGAGTGCGAATAAATCCTATATACTTGAGGGAGACGCTTTTTTCCAAACGAAAAACCTTTTATTACCAGCTTTCAGCCTTATTTTGGAATATTGGCAATTATTGTACCGTCTGATTTAATATCTATCAAATCCCGATTATTTAAGGGTTGTAATTGATTTTCCAATACAATTGGATCCATACCAACACTCTGAGCTAGTGCATCTAAACTCATCTGCCCCATTCTGACGAGAATTGTAATTGGAGAATAGTTGGATAAAGAGAGCACCTGTTCAATGTACTCGTTGATATTCCTTACTTTTGTCAATGTTCGAGTGGTTTCTTTCACAGCTTGATTTTCAACTTCTCTTTTCTTTACCTCTTCTAATTCCATGGATATTTCATCAAGTTTAATTTTCCCACTTGTTACCTCTTTTGTTAATTCATCGTTATTCTTCAAAAGCTCACTAATTTGAGTGTCCAATACAGCTGCCCTATTTGCAATCAATTCTTTTTGGCTTGTTAACTCCGCAATTCGTGTTTGATACTCCTTTGATTCTTCCTCACGTTTTAATTCTTCTTCAGAGAGCTTCTCTGCTAGTAAATGTAGTTCTTTCTGATATTTCTGAGTATTTTCTCTCAGTATGTTCTGTGATGACTCTTCATACTCTTGTTTCACGCTTTTAAGTGTTATTTGAAATTGTTCTTCTTGTTTGGCAAGAATTTCTTGTCTCTCTTTTAATTCTTGTTGATATTCTTGCTGTTGTTCGGAATAAGCACTTGCCCAAGTTTCCATCGCCTCTGTGGCTTGGCTATCTAAACTACTATTCAATCTAGTTATTTCAGCTGACTTTTCAATTAATTTCATATCAAGGGATGCATTCTTATCCTCTAATTCTTTATTTTGCGCAATTATAGCATTCAACTGAGCTTCTTTTTCCGAAAGTTTGTTATTAACCTCTTCTAGCTGTATAGTTAGATTCTGCGAACTTGATTTTTCTGTTACAATCTGTTCTTGTATCTCGTTTTGATATTCTTTGAATCTTTGTTCGCTCTCTAATAATTCTCTTTTCCTCTTCTCTAATTGCTCATTTAATGATTGACTAGTGTGCTTCAGACGAGAAAGCTCGCCTTCATGTTTTTTCAGACGATCCTGAAGCTCTTCGATTAATAATTCATCTTTATTTTCAATTACGATTCGTTCATCCTGAATCATTACATTTTTTATCCAATTGAATGATTTTATCGTAATCCGAGTTAATTGACTTTCTATTGTTCTATTAACATCTTCATCAAGTGATTTAAGGTAAGACTCCACTTGTAATCGGTCTTCATGACGAGTGATAATGTTTGAACGATTGAGCAGATCTGTCTTGAATCCGCTGAAGCTTACCCCTAATGCTTGAATAGCCAATTTTCGATCTTTTGCTAGATCCTTAATGAATTCTAATCCATACTCACGTAATTTAGAATCACTTGTATTGCTAGATGTTGTCAAGTTTACTCCTCTATGGTAATGATATAGCTACGACTTAATAAATTATATCGAAAGAGTTCATAAATAGATGTATTATTCTGATATTTTTGAATTTTGACCTAATCTGAAGTCTTGTGAAATAATGTCAAATCTATCAAGAATGATTTTTCTGAAACAAGATCCACGAAAGATCAGATCCCTATTCGAGTTGTTAATATCTGAAAATTTGATGACAGAGAATATTTTTGAACTAACGGCTAGTAAGATTAACAAAGGAAGATTTGAAAAAGCTTTAATATTCACTGGTTTCCCTAAAGGAGAAACATATGAGACAGATGGCCCTATTGGCTCATTTGTTATTGCTAATCTATTACATGACTATTTGAGTATACCAAAGGTTACAATAGCTGTTCCCAATACAATGAAAGGGAGAATATTCTCTTTATGTAAAAGAATTCTTCCTAACGTAAATCTTAGATCTATTGAAGAGGTTGGAATAGATCATCAGGAAACTACTTTAGCTATAAGTATTGAATTTCCAGGTCCAAATCGATTAGGAGTTTTCCATCATATGGATGGTAAAGTTATGGATCCAACCTTTATACTCAAGAGAGACCCTACTGTTTACCTGAGAAGTTTATGGCTTGGAATTGAGAAACAGAATCCAGATTCTTTGACAATAGGCATTGGGGATGGTGGAAATGAGCTTGGTCTCGGAATGTACGAATCACAAATTCGAAAAATCATTCCTTTTGGAGAGAAATGTTCCTGTCCTTGTAAGGCTGGTATTGCTTCATCAATATCTTCAAACATTACCCTTCTTGGCAATACATCAAATTGGGCTTCCTTTGCACTAGCTTCAACCCTTGGATATCACTTCTCTTACGAAACTTACAACTTATGGCTATCTGAATTAAACAAAGTAGGTATAGTAGATGGAGTGACTGGAAAAATTGCTCCTACTGTGGATGGCATTGATCCATTAGTAGATAAAGCTATAATTACAAAACTTTTTTAGTAGAAAGACACTAACAACAATATTTAGCGAAATAACGTACCTAAACACCCTGATAATACTGAACTCGCAATATGAGAAATATTCAACACCTCATGAAGAGATGCTGAGTTTGATGAAATAACAGGAATTTTGTACTTCTCTTCTAAAAGTCGTAATGATGAGAAAGTCGGTAAATTTGTACAAGAAATGAAAAGTGCTTCTGATTGACCAATCTCTTTCTCCGACCTCTCAATAAATTCAAATAATTCTCTTTGAGTTACTCTTCCAATTTTTGAATTATCGACTAGCCCCATCCCGCTTATAGATTCTATATAATAACCGTTTTCCTCTAAAAATTTTTTCTCTAATCTGTTGATTTCTTCTGAATACGGAGTAATAACTGAAATTCTTTTCACTGACAATTTTTTCAAGGAATTTAACACACAAAAAGCAGTAGATGTACTCTCACCAGCGGTTCCCAGTAAGCTATTCATTTGCTCTATAAGTTCCTGCGAATATACTTTTCCATATAGGAGAGAACCGCTTGTACATCCATACAGCAGAATATCAATGCCTGCATCAAGTAACTTCATGGTTTCTGTTTTCAGTTCTTCTTTCATTTTAAGTAATGACTGTGAATCAACTTTTTTCAATGTTAATCTCGCTGTATGAACAGAAAAAGGCGTTGAAAGTTTATTGGAGACAGAATTTAATTCTGGTTCCATTGTACTATTAGAAGAAGGGAGGAGAAGACCAATTCTCATGGGATTCTATAAAAATGTCCTACCCTAAAATTATTTTCCTGAAGCTTAGATTTTGATATCCTCATTTCTTCTGAAAAAAAGCTTCTGCATTTTTCCAGTAGAAATGATCCAAAATCCTTTTTGAGAGATTTAGTCCATTAATATAAGTCGGGCCATTAGGATTGTCATTATCAGGGAATGGAAGCAAAACTCGTTGATAATCGGTCTCCCAGAATAATCTTTGAGACCAATATCGGGTCGCCAAATATTCTTCTCCATGATTATCCCGGCCAACTGACAAATCTGTTGCAAACAAAATCCTTTTGTAATGTTTTTCAAAAAAAGTCTTTGTTTCTCCTATATTTTTTCCTAATTCCCTGATCATCCACTTTGTTGAAGCTGTGTCTATATATAAATTTGAAAAATCATTCAAATCATGTTCTAATTGTATTAAATCTTCTGGAAGACTATTAAAGTGAACGCTAATCGTTTTTATTAATGGAAATTTTCTGAGTATATCTCTAAATTCATTTAATGCCTGTTCTTTTGTGCGATATCTCTTGGAATCTTGATACTTAGTTAAATACCAATAATCAGGATCAGCTACATGAATATCCATAGGTATTGAATAGTCTTCAATTAATGAAAAGATAGGGGCAAATATCGGAAGATTCATTGCAAAAGGCTTATCTGCATTAAAAAAATCCAAGAAACGAGGACCAAACCACATTTTAACCATAGAATAATTTTTGGAATGCGCTTCATTTATTGCAGTAACAACTTTCTCAGGTTCATGAGCAGCAAAGGCATCAATTGGCAAATAATAAGTGAAAGTTATCTTATCTCCGTATCCAGCTTCCTCTAATGTTTTTTTTACGTCTGGAGCTGCTATTCCCATGAAATGAGTGACACCATATTTCTCCCCCATCTCACATAAGGGGATAAAAGCATCTGCACTCCAAATATGGACATGGGAGTCCCAGATCTTCATTTCAGGATATATTAATCCTGTTAGTGGATTTGTGAGATCAAAATTCATGATGAAGTGCTTCAAAAGAAATTGATTTTAAGTTACCATGAAACAATTCCTTGGATAGATTTTAACTCTAATTATTTTTAGGGATAAATTCCTCTTCAATCCAGTCAGTAATCTCATTCGTAACTCGCTTTACTTCTTTACGTATATTTTCCTCTGTTCCAACAAAGGTATTAGGATCATCAAAGTTCTTATGCAAATACTTCTTCGCGTTGGGAAAGAACGGGCATGTTTCTTTTGCAGAATCACAGACTGTAACAACTAAATCTATTTCCATCCCAAGAAAGGCATTAATATGCTTAGATTCGAGATTTGAGGTATCTATTCCCATTTCCGTTAAAATATCAAGAATAATGGGATTAACCGCGGTTGGCTTTGTTCCAGCACTAAATACCTGATAGATATCGGAGGATTTGTTTCGAAGTATGGATTCAGCTAATTGTGAGCGGGCTGAATTATGGGTACAAACAAATAAGACCGTCTTTTTTTCCAATTTCATAAAATTGAGAACTCTCCAGATAAACAGACTTAGTTTATTTCAACTCTTTTTCCAAGTATCATATAATGCACTTTTTCAGCAATTTTACATGCATGATCACCACATCTTTCAAGATAACGAGCAATCATGATGTAATTCGCACAACTAGTAATATACTTTGGGTTTTCCATCATATAGGTTAAACTTTCTCGGAAAACAGAATATCGTTGAGCGTCGATATTGTCATCTCGTTCTGAAAGTTCCAAGGGATCAATGTCTGATAAATCACCAGTTTCATAAGCACTCAGAGCATCTTGGATCATACTTCTTACTTCTTTTTCCATTGCAGGGATCGTAACCAATCTCGAAATATGCTCTTCCTCCATCAACTCTAAAGCGATTTTCGCGATATCTTTACCATATCTTCCGATTCGTGTTATGTATGTCATTAATTTCAATGATGCTCCTATTGTTCGTATGTCTTTACCCATAGGTTGATATAAAGTCAATAGTTTAAGCGATTGCTCCTCTATTTTTTCAAAAAGAGATATATGACCAGATTGATAACGCAGTTAATCTAGGATTGACCATTTTTCAAAATAGTATAAAAAATCTCTTTGATCATGATATAAAAAAAGGAAATGAAAATATTGATGCTGTTGGGGAATTAGATACATTAAGTGAAGGAATCATGGATTATACATTTAAATAAGAGTCAGTTTTAGCAATTCCTCTTGACAATATCGTGGAAAGTATCCGTAGATTGGGTGAATACTCAAGAGATATATCAGAAAATGTAATCAATTATATTCTACTTGAGACTGTATAACTTGATCGAATTATCTCTTCGAAAGTCAAAAATATTCTTAATAAAAGACCTATATTCAGATAATATCCATTGAAGCCAAAGATTAAGCCAACTCCAGGATTAATTAGCTATGACAGAGTCAATGAAAATCCCTCTTCAAGCGATTCTTTTTGATTTTGACGGTACTTTAGTCGATACAAAGACCTATTATTTTGGATTAATTGCTAAATTCCTTGGAAGTAATCCAGAAGAAACAGTTTCTTTAGCAGGTGAGATAATACGTTCAAGAATTTCTCCCACAGACGCCAATATTAAATGGGAGCATCTCAAAGTAAGTTACATTGTTTCTCGCAAACTTGGATTCGGATACCTCAAATCAATGAGGGCTGTTATGTTCCTAATCAGAAATCATTCTAAATTCTTCTCAATAGCACAACCAACACAGAACACGGTAGAAGGATTAGAGCAATTACGTTTGAAAGGAATTAACTTGGGGATAATTAGTTTTTCTTCAAGGAAGAAGATTAACGGATTTATTAATAATCATTTACCAAAAAGGGATTATTTTCCAGAAGATAACATCTTTACTGGCAGTGAATTTGGAAAAAACAAAGAAAAAGGAATTAGTACTTTTCTTGAAAAGTTTAATCTTACAAAAAAACCTCATCTTTGTGCAATAGTAGGTGATCTGGGTGGGGACATCATAGCAGGAAATAATATGAATTTATTCCCTATTGGTATAACTACAGGTTATGCTAGCAAAGAAACTTTGACAAAAGCCTCACCATCACTAATTGTTACGTCTATCTCTGAGATAGCAGATCAAGTCGAAAAATTGAGTTGAAATTTTAAATTGGCTCAATCCATCCTTTCGCCTTGGAAACAGCCTTTTTCCAATAATGCAGATATTTTTTCCTTTCTTTTTCTTCCATGCTTGGTAAAAATTTTTTATTGATTGCCCATTTTGATCTTAATTCGTCAAGATTCTGCCAATAACCTACTGCTAATCCTGCAGCATAAGCCGCACCCAATGCGGTAGTTTCTTCAATTTTTGGTCTTATACATTCTATCCCAAGTATATCTGATTGAAATTGGATTAGTAGGTTATTTTTCGAAGCACCTCCATCAACCCGCAGACTTCCTAGTTTAACCCCGCTATCAGCTTCCATTGCGTGAAATACATCCATTGATTGATAAGCAATGGACTCTAAAACTGCACGAGTAATATATGCTTTATTACTCCCTCGAGTAAGCCCCACTAGTGTTCCACGCGCAGTAACGTCCCAATAAGGTGAAAACAAACCTACAAAAGCTGGGACAAAATAAACACCACCATTATCCTTAACCGATGCTGCTAAATTTTCAGATTCACTTGCATCAGTAAAAAAGTTTAACTCATCTCTTAACCACTGAATCGCTGCGCCACTAATTGCAATGCTTCCTTCCAAAGCATATGTGGTTTTACTTCCAATACCATAAGCTACTGTTGTCAAAAGACCACTTTTTGATTTAACTATCTGATTTCCCGTATTTAATAAAAGGAAATTACCCGTTCCATATGTATTTTTTGCATTTCCTTTATCAAAACACGTCTGACCAAACAACGCGGCCTGTTGATCTCCCAAATCACCACTGACAGGTATTTGTCCTGAACAATCTTTAAAACCACAGTAACCGTAAACATTAGAGTCAGAAGAAGGACGAATCTCTGGTAACATTGATACGGGAATTTTTAGCATTTCTAACAGGCTTTCATCCCATTTCAATGATTTCAAATTCATAAGCATGGTACGAGATGCATTGGAAACATCCGTAACATGTTTTCCACCATTTATACCTCCTGTTAAATTCCAAATTATCCATGAATCTATGTTTCCAAAAAGTAATTCACCATTAACTGCTTTTTCTTTTGCTTTATCTACATTTTCTATTATCCACTTAATTTTTGGTCCTGAAAAGTAAGTAGCATTAACTAAACCAGTCAAATCTTCAATTTGGTCTTCATATCCTTGTTCCTTCAAGTTTTGGCAGATCTTATTAGTCCGAGTGCATTGCCATACAATCGCATTATATATTGGAACTCCAGTTTTCTTATTCCAGACAACAGTTGTTTCCCTTTGGTTTGTTATTCCTATAGCTTTCAAATCGTTTAAAGAAATTTTGGTATTCCTAATTGCCTGATGGATCACGTTTTCAGTATTTTTCCAAATAGTAACAGGATTATGTTCAACCCATCCTAATTGCGGGTATATCTGTTCATGCTCTTGATAATGAGAACCAATTAGATTACTATCATGATCAAATATTATAAATCTTGTGCCTGTTGTACCCTGATCGATTGCACCAATGTACTTTTCTGTTGCCAACTAAAATTACTCCGTTGTGATCTTTATCATTCAAAAACTTAACATCTTTTTAAGTTTAATTAAATTTTCCGCTCTTAATTCAAAAGATAATTATCAAGGAAGACATTTATCAATTTCTGTTTTAATAAGATCAAGTGATTTCTTATACTGGCTTTTCTCTACATGTATAATCTGAAAATCAAAACCGATCTTATAGGAATTCAAAATTTCTTCAAGAATCGACTCTCGAATTACAAATATATTTCCTTGTTCTCTTGAGAATGCTTTTTCAAGCACTGGATAAAATCCTCCTCTGTTCATTTCCAGAATTCCAATTTCATCGACAAATAAGTATTCAACTTCAAGACTTCTCTCTATATGATTTACTGCTTGCAGCATATTACCTTTATGAATCTGAAATTTGCCAACTTGTATGAATTCTTCATCTCTCTTTGCTTCAAAACGAATTTTTCTATCATCGAGGACAAGATACATCCACCGATTTAAATTTTGTATTGTAATAACGCCACCCGCCTCCCCACTATTATTTCTTATATAATGCAGAATATCCATGCAAAGAGTTGATTTTCCAGCTCTTCTAGGGCCTGTAATAAAATAGGATGGCCTTCTTGTCCTCATATTTGATACCTAGAGCAATAGGGTGTGTAAGTTGCATATTCCTACCACCACCCAATAATCCTTTAGGTGAAATTCAAATATTAAAAAAGAAAAGAGAAAAGACGGAATTTCGGGAAAAGGATTTTTTCTCCTGAAATCAAGTGTTATTTTAATTTACATCAATTATTCCGTCACTCGTGATTGCAAAAACAGTTTCATTCTCCGGTAATAAAGGAGAGTCCGCTATCCTCGCAATTCGCCTTTCACCTTTAGATTTACGAAGATATACTCGTGTTTGACTTGCATGAGCAACAATATTTCCACCAACAGGTGCGGTTGGATCACCAAAGAACATATCAGGCCTAGAATGTACCTGATTTGTTAAGATGACTGCCATATTTCCAACTTCAGCCATTTTTAACAACGTATGTATATGTTGGTTCAATTTTTGTTGTCTGGTAGCCAAAGTTCCACGTCCAACATATTCAGCACGAAAGTGCGCTATCAGGGAGTCGACAATCACAAGAGCGATAGGCTCAGTTTGGCTATCTTGTGCAGCTTTTTCTGATAGAACCATCTGATGATCACTATTATATGCACGACCGTGCATGATATTTTTCAAGACTTCTTTGACATCTAAATCGCCTTCCCAACGTTTTGCCATGTTCAAAATACGTTCGGGGCGAAATGTTCCCTCTGTATCAATATAAATAACTTTGACTGGGCCGTCAACCCGTAAACCGCCAAGTTCACGAGGTAATTGTGCTGTTACACATAATTGATGAGCTAATTGTGTTTTTCCAGTTCTATATTCACCATAGAGTTCTGTGACTGATGAAGTTTCAATTCCACCTCCAAATAAGTCATCAAGAGATGCAGAACCAGTTGTAATCTTTAACATGTTTCTTCGTCGTTCTAAAATCTCATCTGCGGGTATAAAACCGAAATTAAGAATATCTCTTGCAGCTTGAATGATCTTTCGCGATGTAGCTTCACCTAAATTTCCTACAGCGACTAATTCGCCAATACTAACTGTTGCTAACGATCCCAAGGTTCCAAATCCTGATTCACGTAGCTTTTTCGCGGTAGCTGGTCCGATACCTGGAAGATCATCAATATTTCCAGTGGTTTCTTCATTAGTAATAGGTTTAACCTCACTTACCTTTGAATTTTGTGGAAACTCTTCTATCATTGTTTCTAGTGTTTCTCCATTCTCAGCATTATCATTATTATTTGTGAGAGCTTTTTTCTTTCTTGGTGCCATCATAAATCAAATCGCATTTCTTCATTGTACTGAGTATGAATTGAGGTTTGTTTATTTTAACTAAACAGGGAATGCTTTCCAAAAGATTCCTAAAGGGAATAGCTTTCCATTAAATCTACTCCCAAAAGCTTGTCAGTAGAGGTATGAAATGTGAGGAGACCAGCAGATTCACCAGATTACACTTGCTAATTAAGAAAAATGTTAAGAATTGTATGATTTTATCAAATTAAAACCGAAAAAATTCTGAATTAAAGTTTTTGAACCATTATTGTCATTTTCGAGTATCTCTCTTTCTGATAATTTTCTCTGACCTGAAATTCAATAATAATAGTATAGGTATCCCAGAAATTTGCGATAGGATCTCAGTAGATCTTATTAAAGATATATCTTAAGTTAAAATGTTTGAATATAATTAAGTTATCACTTTCGATGACCTCTCATCTGAAATATTTCCTTGTTCAAGTAATGTCTAATGAGTGATTGTCAAATTTCAAACCTATTTCTTGTTTTATCCTTGAATTACTGAATAAATTTTAACTCAATATTTGAATCATGAATAATTTTTGTCTCATCCAATGATTTTTCAAATCTCCTGATTTGGATTCGTTTTAGTAATACTATCGACAACTTTCCTCATCATTGAAATTATTTATGTCTTAAATAATTTACATCTTTGTGTCCTTAAGCCTTTTTTAGAAAGAGAGCATTTTCCCACTTAATAGTGAATGTAAACTCAATTTCTGATAATAAACCGACATAATTAGGTTAGTCACTAAAAAATGACAGAAACTAATAACAAACATAGTTTTTCCGATTTATTGGGATCCCATGAATCAGTTTTTCTAGAAGACCAGGAAAATAGAGGAGAAAGGGTATTTACCTCCTCATATTTACCCACTTCGATTTGGCATCGAGAAAACGAAATGAAAACTCTGGTTTCATATTTTAAGGCCATTATAACCAATCCTACGAATTCATCAAGAAAAGTTGTTCTATATGGTCCTGTAGGCACTGGAAAAACTGTAATATCAAACGCTTTCGGAAAAGAATTGGCTAACTATCTGAAAAAACAAAGAAACGTCGGTGATCCAATCTTTAGGTATTTCCACATTAATTGCAGAAAGACCAAAACTCCCCACCTTATACTTACAACAATAATACGCCATCTTGTATCAGGCTTTCCAATACGGGGATTTGGAGTGGATGAGTTATTACGTATGTTTACGCTTCTCCTCTATGAACAGAATTTAGTTGTATTTCTAGTTTTAGATGAAATCGATTATCTTCTTCCTGAAGAACGTACAGACTTTCTTTACGCTCTTTCTAGACTGGAAGAGTCACCAATTGTGCGAGAAGAATATGGATTTTTAGATAATAAGGTTGAATCACGACTGAATTTATTAACTATAACACGGGATAAGAATTTCCGATATTATTTAGATAGTTCTACAGCCTCCTCGCTTGGCCAAAACCTCATAACTTTCAACCCATATACAAGATACCAACTCTTTGATATTCTATCAGTTCGTGCAGAATTAGGATTACAAGAAGGTTCTTACTCTGATGAAATCTTAGATACAATTTCTGGATTAGCAGAGGAAAGAGGGGACGCTCGTTTTGCAATTGAACTGCTTTGGCGCACTGCAAAAGTAGCAGACCAAGAAGGCAAGAATAAACTCACAGATGAGCATGTAAGGAAGGCTATTATCGCAGTTATGCCTATCGAAAAATCTATTATAGAAGATCTGAATACACATCAGAAATTAGTGCTACTAGGCATTACTCGACTCCTCAGTAATAATAAGCAACAATCTTCTGTGACAACCCCAGAAATAAAAGTTGAGTATGAACGAGTTTGCGAAGAGGCGAATATTCACCCAAGAAGACAAACCCAAGTTTGGGCGTATTTGAAGGATTTAAGCAAACTTGGAATTATCCAACAAGAAGTCGAAAACCGACATCACAATGGCCGTTCGTTGGGAAGAGTCTCTAATATTCGAATTAGAGATATTCCAACCGAAGAAATACTTGATTCTTTAAAATACTTACTCTGCACGAGTTAAACTACTATTGATGATAGTTTATAGCATAACCAATCAATAACAATCCAATTTTCTGCGCCAAGTATAGTTACTAGAATATAATCAATACTATCTGTGTTCCATGAATGAAACGTTTATATCCTAGACAATATTAAATCTGAAAGTGAAACAACACCTTCCTTCGGAGGTAGATTTTAAACTTGCCAAAAGAAAATGAATTCTTAATTCGTGACTTAACAATTGACGATGAATATGATACGATTTCTGCTACGGCATCGGTTCAGGATGCAGCAAAGAAGATGAAAGAAAATGGAATCCCAGATCTAGTTGTTCTTGATGAAGAAAATAACTATCAAGGGATCATTGCTGACTTCGATATTGTGACTGGACTTGTAGCTGAGGGTTTATCTCCAAATTCTTCAAAGGTAACAGAAATTATGTATATTATTGAGCCAGTAACAAAAGATACAACTGTTTCAACAGCTTTCTCAAGAATGCGGGACCTAGATGTTTCAGTTGTACCTGTTATTGATAATAATGAGGTTGTAGGTGTAGCAACTATAACTGACTGTTGGGGATTTTTACCTGATAAGTATGAAGATGAAAAAGGGTTAATCCCAGTATCAAATCCTCGATTAACCAATTATAGTTTCACATTGCTAATGACGTTATTATATCTATGTTTTGGAATCTTTGCTCCGCTTATTGGGATAGTTGGATATCTTAAAGCACCTATTGCAGGGTCTACCGTTTTTTCTGCAACCTATTATCTGTTTGAAGCAAGGGGTGCAAGTTTCTGGCTCCGTTATATTGACATGCATGGCCAATATGAATTACTCTGGCTAGGAATATCTATATTCGGAATTATATTCATAATTTTAGGCCTTTTTAGTGCATATGCTATTTTCCAGTGGGCATATGCTGATTATCGCATAATTAAGGTTAATCGTAATTGGCAGATGATTGGTGTTTCTTTAGGAATTGCTATTTTGGTAATCGAATGGTTACTTTTTGTTTTGTTTAATTTCTCAGGTGCTCTCCGTGTTTCATCCTCGCTAATTACTTTCGACCTTGGTGGATTGATCTTAACGAGTTTAGCAATAGTATGCTTACTAGCTGGAGCATCTAGGGATATATTTTTCCGTGCTACAACTTCTAGCCAAAAGGAGGATTAATAAGATGCCTCGTGGCGGTGGCGGCGGATTCAGAGGTGGTGGCGGCGGATTCGGCGGTGGAGGATTTAGAGGTGGAGGATTTAGAGGTGGAAGTCGTAGTTTTCGAGTAGGATCAGTAAGAAGCTCTGGACGACCCTTTGGTAGAACAGGTTCGCGAAGAACTGTATCACGAAGCCCCAGATCTAGTGGTAGAAGCCGTAGTTATTATGGTAGACGACACGGAAGATATTGGGGAGGATATTATCGTCCTTGGTATCGCCGATGGTGGGGTTGGAACTGGTGGTGGGGATATCCATATAGGCCTTGGTATTATGCACCAGTTTACTGGGGTGGTGGAATTTCTTTAGGGATACTTGCTCTTTTAATCATTCCTGCCATAATGGGAATAGCTCTAATTCCTTATCCATTTTCAAGCAGCAGCAGTTCAGGAATAGTAACATACCAAGATACTCAAACTCTTTTTTATAACGAATATTGGTATGAAAATGAACCTATGAAACAAGGGACGACTATTGATTATAATATTCAAGCACAAAGTGAAGTATCTTTTTTAATATGGGATCAACCGTTTGAACAACTCCCTAGAACTAGAACCTTGACAGGTACTTATTCCGAACAGGATATGTTAGTTCAAGCAAACCATGACTATCAGTACATCGGATACTTTCTTAATCCAGATTCTTCACTCACATATGAATTTAATGTAACCAATGGCGGTACGATTGAATTTTTTGTTGCTGATGCCAATGAATTGAATCGTTGGAATAATTGGGAAACAATATCTCTTGAAGACAGAGATCCATATGTTGGATCTGGTTCACATAGCAATACCTTCATTGTCGATTATGCCCAAGATTGGTATCTCGTTTGGTATAACCCGACAGATTCTGACATCTATATTGATTTTCAGGTTGATTATACAGCGGTGGATAATATTGACATCACAGAAGCAGATGAATTTGTCGAAAGCTTTTCTGATCCGATTTCTGGGACATTCGACGTTCCTGAGGCTGGAACATGGTATTTCTTCATTTACATGGATCCATTTGTGAATTATGCAGAATCTGTTGATATCACTTTTGAAGTTCAATTTAACTCAGATATAACCTACGACGAAAGGTGGTCTGATGCCACTCCAATCCTTCTATTCATTGGATTAATTGTAGTCATTGTGCTTATCCTAGCAATCATTCAGCGAAGATCCTCAAAGAAAACTCAATCTTCAGTTAGTACCACTACTTCAGGTGAAACTGTTTCAGCGCCAGAAGAAGTGAAAAAATGTCATCGGTGTGCAACCCCATATAAACCTGGTGAAACCTATTGTACAAATTGTGGTGCTAAACTTCAGGGACGAGATTATGGTACATCAACTGTTATTACTCCAGCGAACTCTAAATCCTGTAAAAGCTGCGGAAGTAATATTAAACCTGATAGTCGTTTTTGTACAAACTGTGGCGCTAAGATAGAAACAGATAAATCCCATGAGTTCTTTCCCGATGAAAGAAAATCCTTTTTCTGTCAATTAGACAATGAACAACATTCATCCACTGATTCTGCATATAAATGCAATCAGTGTTCACGAATGGTTTGCGACGATTGTTATCAAAATATGATCAGAACAGGAGTTTCTGCTTGTCCCTATTGTAAAGGAAATCTGACTAAAGTTCAATAATTTCCTTTATTTTTTTTTTCATTTTAATTTCAGAAATGATATTCTTAGGAACTTTACCATCCTCAATAGCAATTATATTTTCAGCCACCATAATTGCCATTGCTTCTCGTGTTTGAACTGTAGCAGATCCAATATGAGGAGTTAATACAACGTTGTTTAAATTACATAATTCTTTGGGTATTTGGGGTTCATCGTAAAATACATCAAGCCCAGCACCTGCAATTTCCCCGAGTTTCAATGCTTGTATTAACGCTCTTTCGTTTACAACACGACCTCTAGCTGTATTGATTAATATGGCTGATTTTTTCATTAACATAAGTTCGTGTTCATCGATTAAGTGATGAGTTTCATCCGAATAAGGCACGTTTAGACTTATAATATCACTTGATTTCAATAAATTTTTAAGGTCGGGTATGAATTGCGGATTACCAAGGTCCTTCAACGATTTTTCTGATCTTCCATTATACTGAATACTCATACCAAACCCTAAAGCCCTTTTTGCTACTGCTTGTCCGATTCTACCCATTCCAATTATTCCCAAGGTTTTCCCAGATAGCTCTGTTCCCAGCATTAATTCTGGTAACCATCCTTTGAACTGCTCGTTTCTACATAATTTATCACTTTCTACTATTCGACGAGCAACAGTAAGAATCAAAGCCCATACTAAGTCAGCAGTTGCATTAGTTAATACATCAGGAGTATTAGTGATCTGTATGTTGTATTTAATTGCAGCAGGAACGTCGATATTATTATATCCAACTGCATAGTTCGCAATCCCCTTTAGTTTTGGGCATTTACTTAGTAGGTCTTCATTCACGTTTACTGAAAGAAGTGGGACTAGATAATCAGCAGTTGGTAGCATTTTGTGAAGCTGAGGCATAATAGGTTTATCATCATCTAAGTAAACTAGTTCAAATCTCGTTTTCAGTAAGTCAAGACCCTTTTTAGGAATTTTATGTGTGAATAATACACGTGGAGGGTTGGGCATAAGTGAAACCATCAATTCATGAAAGGTTTATCTAATAGATGTAAAGATGAGGTAAACGGTGTAAAGGTATTTACTCCCCTTTACGATTGAATACTCTCTTTCCTCCTACATACGTCTCTTCAATAACTAATTGATCGATCATCTGAATGTTTTTAAAGGGTGATTTATCAACTATAATAAAATCGGCATATTTCCCTTCTGAAATACTACCTAATATCGTCTCACTCATTAGTGCTTCAGCATTACTGAGAGTATATGCACGTAAAGCTTCAAATAATCCAATTTGTATATCTTTTTCTGGAAAATTTACTGCGTGGTGGATTCCAAAAAGAGGATTGAGTGGCATATTGTCTGAACCAAATCCTAAGTGCGCACCAAGTTTAAGAATCATATTGAACCTGTTTAATAATAGAAAATGTTCTTTTCCCAAACGTTGTTCGTATAATTCGGACGGATATTCCCACTTTAGGAAGTTTGGTTGCATCGAAAGCAAAATACCCATTTCTTTAGCCTTTAGAACCTGTTCAGGTGTTATCATTTCTGCATGTTCAATTCTATGGTTGTTTTCTGTTTTCTTTTTTCCAGATTCATTAATACCTTTTTCGTAACAATCAAGCAGTCGCTCTATAGCTTGATCACCTATGGCATGGATACACATTGTATGGCCATTTTCTTCAGCAAATTTTACTTGTTTCACTAACTCAGATTCATCTAGAAATATATCTCCTGATCCTCCTTCGCCTAAATATCTTGTGTTTATCAAAGCGGTTTCTGATCCAATAGCTCCGTCAAAAAAGCCTTTAAAACCTGATAATTTTACTTTTGCTGACCCCCAATTGCGTTGTAAACCTAATTTCGTAAATTCTTCCATTAGTTTGCGAGTTGGGTTGAGAAATATTCTAATTGGTATTTTATCTTCTATATCAAGTTTAAAATAGGAGTGAAGTATGTGTTTTTGCCCCTCAGGCATAATAGTAAGGTTATCAACAACAGAAGTAATTCCGTGAGAAAGAGCAATGTTACATGAAGCCTCAATATTTGTTGGAATCAGATCTTTGTAGTAAGGAGTTAAATCTAACCATACATCTTTTAAAACACCAGTTGGTTCCCCCTCATCATTTTTAATAACTCCATTGTCCATAAAATCAATAGGTAATAAGTTTAATGCTATTGAGTTGACAACCACCAGATGTCCATCTTCTCGACGAACATATAATGGATTATTTGGACTTATAACATCTAAATCATCAAGATTTAGAAATTCCTTCCGATCTGTCCAGATAGATTCGTCCCATCCAGAGGCAAATATCCACTCACCCTTATTTTTTGATTTAATGTGTGTTTCTAAGCTTCTAATTGTCTCACGATAAGTTGGAATACCACTGAGATCAAATTCTATTTCGCTTGCTTCTGCCCATAAATGAGTATGGAGATCAATAAATCCAGGTAACACAGTTTTTCCTTTGAGATCAATGGAAATTAATGCATTTTTCGCTATTTTCTCATTATACTCTCCAATATATTTGAAATATCCATCAGATATTCCAACCATCTCTGCATTACTTTTCTTTTCATCTATTGTATAGATTTGAGCGTTATAAATTGCCAAATCATATCTCGTATCAGACATAAGCAATAGTTCTCCTTAGAATCTTGTCAATTCATATTCATTTATGAAATATTTAAGCTAGCTCACAAGAAATGACAGATAAAGAGAGATGAATCATTGGTATTTCGGTTACTATTTGAACAGAAATTAAGAGTTTATGATCAATAAAGGTAAACAATGATGGTTGGAACCGAAAATCGAATTGTTGAACTGGATATGGGTCAGGGGGGGAAAAAAATGGATATTTTGCTTGAATTTATTACAAGTCGACTTAAAACGAAGAAAATTACTGATCAGGGAATTGGAGTAGAATCATTTGATGATGGAGCCATAATTCCCTTACCTGATCATCCAATTGACTTGGTTGTTACAACCGACTCTTATACTGTCACACCTTTATTTTTCAGAGGAGGAAATATAGGGACATTGGCGGCCTCTGGTACTATTAATGATCTTTTAATGATGGGGGCCAAACCTATAGCCATAACTTTAGCATTAGTTATATGGGAAGGCTTGAAATTTGTAGATCTTGGAAGAATTATTGACACAATTGTTGATATTACTGAATCATTTGATATCGGTATTGTTGCTGGGGATACAAAAGTCATGCCTTTAAGTACATCTGATGAAACTGGATTAATTATTAACACAACTGGTTTTGGCGAAATCCCTGTAGGACAACGAATAACCGACAGTTCTATTGAACCAGGTGATAAAATAATCGTATCTGGTACGTTAGGTGATCATGGGTTTGCAATGCTAGTAAGTAGGGAGGGGATTGAATTAGAAACCAATTTAAAATCTGATGTGGCTCCTTTACCTTCCATTATTACACCTATTTTACAGTATAGAGTTCATGCTATGAAAGATCCCACTCGAGGAGGATTAGCTGGAGTATTATCCGAATGGGCGGAGAAATCCAATATTTCCATATGGTTAGATGAATCTTCCTTACCTATTTCCGAAGACGTTCGAATTATTTCAAATATATTCGGGATCGATCCTCTCCATGTATCTTGTGAGGGAAAAGCAGTAATTGCAGTCCATCAGGACGATGCAAAGAAAGTCTTAAAAGAACTTAAAGGTTTAAAACTTGGTAAGAATGCTGTAATAATTGGTGAAGCAAGAAATACAAGACCAGGAAAAATATTTCTGAAAACAACCATTGGTGGCCATAGAATATTAGATAAACCTGTAGGTGAACCAATCCCTCGTGTATGTTAAGAGCTAGAAGAGCTATGACCACTCTCATCCTCTAAACGCCAAATTTCCTCCCAAAGGTTTAATATTTCTTTAGCTTCTTTAGGATCTATTTTTGAAACAACATATCCTGTATGGATAAGGATCCAGTCTCCTAACGAAAGCTTTTCTGGGAACAAGGCTATACTAACCTCTCGTTTGACACCTCGTCCAAAATCAGCTACTATCAAATTGTCTTCTAAAAATTCCAAGACTTGCGCTGGTATGGCTAAACACATTGTAACGTAATACATCCTAATAGAGTTCAATTGATTTCAAAACAATGGAGTATAAAAAATATTTTGCTCTTCATTTAGTTGATCTCATCACGTTATGTAGAATGTTCCGTACTGAATTTGTGATAGTTTTTCTTTCAGCTTCATTTAAAGGTTGGATAAAACCTTTAAAACAGACCATTATTGAATTTAAAACCTCAGTGAATTTTTAGGGGAATTTATACCCATAAATACAGAAAAAACCTTCAATAAAACATTCTAAGAATACTTTTTAATTCATATTACTTAACCAGTAAACAGAGGCTAACATTTGTATTTTCGAATTATCATTAATGGTGTTGTTCAGGGAATTGGTTTTCGCCCATTTGTCTATAATATTGCCTTAAAACATCAATTAACAGGATTTGTATTAAACAGGGGAGATGCTGGAGTCGAAATTCAAGTAAGCGGCTCAAAAGTACATATTAATAATTTCATTCAAGATCTAGAAACTCTGAAGCCATCATTAGCCCGATACGAACTTTTTACGGCACATCAAATCACTGAAATACAAGATCACTCTCTGTTCGAATCATTTCAAATATCTAAGAGCTCGCTAGAGAGAGGTGATCAAGGATCATATATTCCCCCTGATTTACCGATCTGTAAAAAATGCACAGAAGAAATCTACTCTGATCCACGGAGAAAACAGTACCCTTTTACATCCTGCGTGGATTGTGGACCCCGTTATTCGGTTATTACGTCTTTACCATATGACAGGCCCCGAACAGTAATGGAAAAATTTCCTCTATGTCCAGATTGCCAGAAAGAGTATACTAATCCAATTGATCGTCGATTTCATGCTCAAACAACCTGCTGTTGGAATTGTGGACCACGTTATTATTTAGCTGATAAGAAAGGGAATATCGTTCTTTCACAGATGGATTTTCAAAAGAAATGGAAAATTATCCCTCAACTACTCAATGAAGGGAAAATACTTGCTATTAAGGGAATAGGAGGAACTCATATTGCATGTAGGACTCTCTCGGACGACCCAATCCTTAAAATTCGTCAATGGAAAGGAGCTAGAGGAGAAAAACCATTTGCAGTTATGAGTAAAGATCGAGAAAATACTCAAAGGTTTGCAAATATCTCAGATTCTGAATATGAATTGTTAAGTTCACTCATACGACCTATTTTACTTTTGAATAAATCAGAGACTTATTCATTGTCAGAATATATCTCACCTAAATTACAAAACATAGGAGTATTACTTCCCTATGCTGGTATTCATCATTTAATATTCGATGAATTTCATGATCCTGCACTTGTAATGACCTCTGGAAATCCTTCTAATATTCCAATTTTGATAAAAAATGAAAAAATCCAAGAGAATTTGTCAAACGTCGTAGATTATTTCCTTTTACATGATCGTGAAATTTACCAACGTGTTGATGACAGCGTTATTCGTATACATTCATTATCAGGAACTTCTTTCCCCCAAATCATTCGTAGAAGTAGAGGTTTTGTTCCCGAACCATTAAAGCTCCCTTGGAAGTCGAAATCTCCTTCTGTTATTGCTTTAGGAGCAGAAATGTACGCTGTTGGATCAGTAGGAATTGGAAATCGTGTTTTTCCCACACAACATATTGGTCATCTCAGTAGTATCGAGAATATTGACTTCCTGCAATCGAGTTTAGCTCATATTAGAAAACTCATGAATCTTAAAAAAATAGAGGCAATTGGAGGAGATTTACACCCAGATTATTCATCCACAATTCTTGGAACAGAATTATCGAATGAACTTAGCATTCCTTTTTTGCAATTTCAACACCATCATGCCCATTTAAGCTCATTAGCTGTTGACTCAGGGGTCGATATGGATGAGAATATCATTTGTGCGACTCTAGACGGAACAGGGTATGGTTCAGATGGAACAATATGGGGAGGTGAAATAATGTTGGGTAATTTTTCAAATTACCGTCGATTAGCTCATTTGGAACGAATTGATATACCGGGTGGTGATCTTGCGATTAAAGAACCCCACAGGGGTTTATTAACACTGCTACTTGATAGGCATACAGAGGAAGAGATGAAGTCAGCCCTGTCTAATATCCCATGGTTGAAATGGATTCCAGAAACAGATCAGTATGAGTTGCTCATTCTAATGTTGAAGAAAAAATTAACTTCGAATGATTACCCTAAACATTTTACTTCGTCAAGTTGTGGTAGAGTACTTGATATTATCAGTATTTTACTTGGAGCAGCTAAAAGTAGGACATATGAAGGAGAACCAGCAATAAAACTAGAAGCTTTTGCATCCAAAGTGATTCATACAAAGAACTTACCACAATTAGACCTACAAACGATAAAAAGGAACACTAGAATGATTGAAATCCTTACGAGAGATTTCATTTTGGAACTATGGGAACGAGTAAAAAGGGGAGACAACAGGTATCTTTTGGCTATGGCAGCTCAAGTAACTTTAGCAAATAAATTAGCAAATTTAAGTATTCAATTAGCAGAAGAATACGGAGTTAAAAAAATTGGTATTTCAGGCGGAGTGGGTTATAATCAGACGATTTTCAGAGAATTTCATAAGAGTATCTTGAAAGCAGGGAGGGAATATGAGTTTATCTATCATAAGAAAATCCCTTGTGGAGATGGAGGGATTTCTATTGGCCAAATACCATTAATTCAGGCAAAAATGATGTAAATTGAATATTTTTTATTATTAGCTGCAGAAGATGTAGTATCAAGTATGCAGATTGAAAAAATCTAAGAATTCAACAACAGTATCAAAGGGGAACAATCTAACTTGGTTGCGTCAAGATATCTTTCTTGGGTGGTTATAAGGGAAAAAATGATTTTTTTTATGTCTACTTCCTGAATTTGTAGGACAAATCTTTTAGAGATCATCATGAATAAAAACTGGTCAATACCTTATTTAATATCAACAATATTAAAGTGACGATACTTGAATAACCTGAAGAGAGTATTCAGAACAGAGCGGATTTGGTTAAAACCAACAGAACAGCTCCGAAAGCTATGTCACGTGTCAAAGAATTTGTATAATGAAGCAAATTATCTGGTTAGACAAGCTTATTTTAATAAAAACCAGTGGATTCGCATTCCTCAATTTCAGCAGGAGCTGGTATCTTCCCCGAATTACTGTAAGCTATCTGTTTCTACAGCCCAAAAGGTAGTATGGTGCGTGGATAAAGCTTGGAAGTCATTCTTCAGGGCTTCAGCTGATTGGCAAATAAATCCTGAGAAATATTTTAAGAAACCACGAATTCCAAGATATAAACCGAAGAATGGGGAATTTCAAGTCGCATATACTAGATCCCAAGTTACCCTTATCGAGGGAGTGTTGAGCTTACCCACACAAACAGGTGTGAAAATAAAAACACGTCTTGATTCCAAAACTGCTCTAGTAGGAGTAAGAATCGTACCAAAGGGAGTAGGATATGTTTTGGAAATAATTTATGCTAAACAAGTTCCCAAGGTTTCTACTCATTCACCCCAAAAAGTAATTGGAATAGATCTTGGTCTCACAAACCTCATAACCATGACAAATAACATTGGTGAAGAATCAATTGTTATTAAGGGTGGGGCAGTGAAGTCAATTAACCAATACTACAATAAGGAACGGGCACGACTACAACAAATTTATGCAAACCAACAATCAAAATCTGGAAAACAGATGAAAAGACTGATCACAAAACGCGATCGGAAAGTGGATAACTATTTTCATGAAGTTAGTCGGCCCATTATCAAGTGGTGCACAAAAAATAAAATCGATACGATTGTAATTGGTAAAAATAAAAATTGGAAAGTCCAGATAAACCTAGGAAAAAGAGTGAACCAGAATTTTGTCTCTGTTCCATTTAATCGACTAACCCGAATGATCCAGTATAAAGCACAAGATGCAGGGATTCAATATATACAGATACGTGAAGATTATACTAGTAAATGCAGTTTTCTAGATAGGGAGCCAATAAGTCAACAAACCCTTTATGCAGGTGAACGAATCACACGAGGATTATATCGATCAAGAAATGGCATACTCATCAATAGTGATGTGAACGGATCATATAATATTATT
>JAEOSP010000744.1 GCA_016840305.1 Candidatus Hodarchaeota archaeon | reverse complement strand
GTAAAGAAAGAAGCAATTTATGTATCTGTAAATGGTGAGTACAAAAGAGTTCTAGGGAAGTATGCTACTGTGAGAAATGATAGGAACATTCCACTAGGAGTTGTAGGAGCAAGATATGAAGCGTTACAGAATAAAGATGCATTTAAATTCTTTGATTCTATAGTAGGAATTAAAGAAGCAATGTATCATACTGCCGGATCATTGGGGATTGGAGAAAAAGTATGGATTCTGGCTAAATTACCCGGATATATAAGAGTTGTAAAAGATGATATTGTAGATAAATTCCTATTACTGGCAAACTCGCACGATGGTAGTTCAGCAGTAGAGATCTTATTTACTCCTATAAGGGTAGTATGTCAGAATACACTGAATATGGCTATTAAAGGTTCGGAAAACGGTGAAAGAGCCAGGGTAAAGCACACGAGAAGCCTGATGGTGAAGGTGGATGAGGTTAGGAACCAACTAGGGATAATCAAATATCAGTATGATATGTTCGAGCAGTTGTCTCAGAGGATGGCTAATATTCAGGTAAATCAGGAGGAATTCCATAAGTACCTTGAAAGTATCGGAGTGCTAATAAAGAATGAGGAAGGGAAGATGTCTACAAAGATGGAGAATACCTTAGATACGTTGACTGAATTGTTTGAACACGGAAAGGGAAATGATCTTCCCGGAGTTAAGGGTACGTTATGGGCCGGGTATAATGCTGTTGTTGAACATGTGGATTATGTTAGAGGGAGTGATAAGAAAAGAGCAAAATCATTGTTGTATGGTTCCGGAGCTGACATTAAACAAAAAGCATGGGATACAGCAGTAGTATTAGCAAAATAATAGAGACATAGTTTAGAAAAGAAATATAGGTAAGAGCCTACTGGATTAAAGACCTGGTAGGCTCTTTTTTATTTCCGAAGGAAAAGGAAGGTAAATTAATGAAAAATCAAGATTACATTTTACGGGAGTCGCAGGTTGTTTATAAAAAATACAAAAAGGTAAAAAGTTTAAAATTTACTTCACCAGGAACCGTCAATTCTTGGTTCAGAAAACTTAAAAACGAAGTATATGAGAAATTGATTGCTATTCACTTAAACTCCGCTAATGAAGTTATTTCTTTTCAATGTGAGTCCGAAGGTGATGTGGACCAGGCAGTTATTTATCCTCGGAAAGTAGCAAAGAATTCACTGTTAAATAACGCCACACGGGTTATAGTAACCCATAACCACCCATCTGGAAATCCTAGTCCAAGCGAACACGATATAGAAATCACAAAGAAATTACACACCGCACTCGAAACAATAGACATAGAATTACTTGACCACATTATCATAGGTGATGAGGGGTATTACTCATTTAGAGAACACGGTTTGATATGAAAAGGGAGGTGAGATATTGAAAAACCTGATTATTGTTGTTTTAGCGGTGTTGTTGATGCTTGTTATTTTCAGCAATACAGTTAGCATTAAAATCAAAACAGCAACGAGAACAGTAATAAATTCAATTGTAAGTTCAATGAAAGAAGAAATAAAGGAAGCAGTTAAAGAGGAATTCAGGCAGATGTTAAGCAGTAGTACGGCAATGGGAGGTGAGAACAAGGATGCCGACTCAAACAAGAAAGAATAATGATGCAGTAAGATGCATTTCTAACAGAATGAATGTAGAAGATAAAATTTTGAAAGTAAGAACGAGTGCTGGAGGGTTCGATTACATCAAGGCTAGTAGACTACAATATTTTGTAATGATAGGTTATGTTATTTGCCTAGCATAATTTAATAAATCCAAGGAGGAATAATAAGTTATGAGAATTGAAATTGATTCAAAAGAGATGATTAAAGTCATAAAACTGTGTAAAAAAGTTATAGATAAAAAGGCTACATTACCTGTGTTGAGTCAAATCAAGTTTGACGTTAGCCAAAATAAGGTGACATTTTCGGCTACAAATTTAGAGACTGCATTAAAGATTGATACTGAATGTATCACAGAAGGAGAAGGTTCTTTTCTGTTACCTCTGAAAATGGTTGAGAATATCAAGCCAAATGGAAGGATTACAATCAGTTATGAAAACAACATTGAAATCAAGAAAGAATCAGGATGTATTACAATAAGGCCAGATGATGTTAATGATTTTCCAGCCATACCACAGGATCAGATAAAGTATGTTTTAAATGGTGAATTCATTAATAAGGTTAGTGGATGTCTGCCAAGTGTATCT
>JAEOSP010000743.1 GCA_016840305.1 Candidatus Hodarchaeota archaeon | reverse complement strand
CCTTCCAATTTAACTGATTTTGAATGGTTTACATTATTTCCTTCCAATTTAACTGATTTTGAATGGTTTACATTATTTCCTTCCAATTTAACTGATTTTGAATGGTTTACATTATTTCCTTCCAATTTAACTGATTTTGAATGGTTTAATAAAGCTAAAAAAGCTTATTTCCAGTAAAAAAAGAGAAAAGCAAACCAAATCTGTCGGATTATGATCTTTTTTGAAATTTTTACTCAGGGTTTGATGAGTATAGAGTGTGGGATGTGAGACACAAATGGTAATACGCATTCTTCATGTAGACGATGACTACGACTTCTTATATCTTACTAAGCATTTTCTAGCAAGTAGGAATTTAGATTTCGAGATTATCCCCGTTAGCAATCCCTGTGAAGTGTTGAGGTTGTTGAAAGGTGAGGATTTTGACTTAATTATCTCAGACTATTATATGCCAGAGATGGATGGATTAGCGTTACTTAAAGAACTACGAGCGTTTAATGACAGTATTCCCTTCATTCTCTTTACAGGCGAGAAAATCAATGAAATAGCTATTGAAGCACTGAATCTAGGCGTTGAATACGTTCTCTTGAAAGATGTAAAATCTGAAACTATATACCTAGAACTTGCTCATCTTATTCGAAAGGTGGTTTTTCACAAGCAGAATAATGAAAATTGCCAAGAATGGAAAACAAATTTCTGCAAACTGGTTGAGATCGCGGGAGATGGGGTGGTTTTCCATAAAGATGGAATCATCAAGAATATAAGTGATTCAGCAGCCAAACTTTTTGGTTATAGCTCATCGGAAGTAATTGGGACGAGTTTATTTGATTATATTTCCTTGAAATATCATAATCTTGTTCAAAAGGCGATATTTATGAATATAGAAGATTTTTATGAAATTGATGTCATAAAGAAGAATGGATTAGAAATTAGTGTTGGAATAATAGGGCGAAAATGCAATTATCGTGGTCATCTCGTTAGAATGGCCGTAGTTCGGGACTTAACCAAGCAAAAACAACTTGAAATATCATTGAGGGAATATCATACACAAACTAGACACAGTAATTGAGAATACAAGTTATATGTGAACTTGAAACCAATTAAATGGATTTGAGACCATACTGAATTTGGATAATTAAGAGGATATTCATTATTCTTAAAGCCAATTACCATACCAGACTCTGTAAGGCTTGGAAAAATATTCAAATAACTCCCCATTGAGGCATCACCAACCTTTAATACTTTTTCCGGCGCCTACTACGGAGGAAAAATCTGATAAAGATTCATAGTTATTTTTCTACTTACCATACCCCTATTCAAAACGATCTGTCTTTGTAACTAGCACTGCTACTGGGGATACCTTCAACAGGGCTTCCCTAAGGTTATGCCTGTACGGAATAATCACAAGCCCCATGCCAGATTCCTCAATGAGACTTAAGATGCGTTGAATTGTCTGTCCTTGTGGTGATTCTAGTACAGATACAGACACTCCCAGTCTATTAGCTTCCTCGCGGATCATTTCAGAATGGATTCCTTGAGTCATAGCCACAAGGTTTGCATTCAAGATAGAAGCAAGTCGGATAGCGTAAGATATAGCAATTAAAGAAAGTGGTTTGCTGTTCGTTACTAGTAAGATTGGGGCAATCCTAAACAACTTGATTTCATCCAAAGAAGAGTAAATATCTAATCCTTCCCTGAATTTATCAGCATAGTCTGGCTGGTAATAGTCATGCCGCTCTAATAAGCTATTCAGAATTTCGCCTAGTGTCATTTTCCTCAGTCCTCTAATCTATTCTAATTGGTATCTTTCAAATATTATCTCTGTAAACCATACACTGAAAAACGAAAAAATACGACATAAATTGAAAAATAGAAAGACTTATATCTCTCAGTTGACTATTTGTAAAGGTAGAGTAGTGGGTATTGAAGTAGGATTTGTAGAAACGGTTTTTTGATCAACAAGGAACCCCCAAAGTTGGACCCATTCATAAACTGCACAAACTAAAGCTGTTGTCCATTTTTCCTGATGGGGAACTGTAACTTCCACAATTTCATACTGAGGCTCATTTAACCATTCCCAGTT
>JAEOSP010000742.1 GCA_016840305.1 Candidatus Hodarchaeota archaeon | reverse complement strand
TGGAAAGGCTCCAAAAGTAACCTTCTTTGGTATTAAAACGATAGTAGGATTAGGTCTCCGATTATCATTTGGTGGGCTCAGAAAACCAAAACAGAAAATTCCTGGTGGTGGTTTTGCTGGTGAGATTGTATCTGTAGGGACAAATGTTAAAGATTGGAAAATTGGAGATCAAATTTATGGATATGCTGAAAAAGGTGGAGCAAGTGCCGAATACATGGTTGTTCCCGCATCTGTGTTGGCCAGAAAACCTTCAAATCTAACCTTTATAGAAGCTGCTGCTGTTCCAGGAGGTTCTACACCAGCTCTCATAGCCTTTAGAGATTTAGCACCACCCAAAAAAGGACAGAAAATACTCATAATTGGCGCGTCAGGCGGAATTGGTACATTCGCTGTTCAAATGGCTAAGAATGTTTATGGTACTGAGGTTACAGGAGTCTGTGGCCCTACTAATGTGGATATGGTTAAAGAGATTGGGGCAGATTTTGTCATCGATTATTCTAAAGAAGATTATACAAAGAATAATATTCAGTATGATATAATTTTTGATGTTGCTACTGCTCAAAATCTGTCAAAATGTAAGGACATTCTAACCCCTGAAGGAACTTATATCTCAAATAATCCAATAAGCACTCCTAAAAGCATTTTCAATATTATAACAGGAAATAAAAGATTCAAAACTGGTACAGCCGATGAAAGTGCCGCTGCTATGGATACAATTCGTGAATGGATTGAAGATGGTAAAATCAAGCCAGTTATCGATACTGTTTATCCCTTAAGTCAAACTGCAGATGCTCATCGTCATTACGAGACGGGTCGTGCTAAAGGTCGAATAGTTATAGGAATATAACAGATTGTATAATTAGGTGAACGAAATGGATGATGTACAAATTATTCTAACTCTTTTGTGGGTAGCATTAATGTTAATTTACTTATTGGGTGATGTGCTAAGAATATTTGCTGGTGATTTTAAACCAGGAGAAATAGAGGGGAAACCACTGACTCATAAAATGGTGTTGGTGATGGCAATTATAATGGTAATTCCAATTATTATGATTGTTCTGTCCTTATTATTACCCTACTATGTAAATCGCTGGGCAAATATTATTGTAGCTGCATTATTTCTCTTTTTTAATCTTGTTTCCATTAGGGGTTATGCAAATTACGATAAATTCCTGTTGATTGTCTCTATGGGTTTTAATGTATTAACTATCCTCTTTGCATGGAATTGGGTCTTATAAAAACCTGATTTCTTTTTTTTTCTATTTACCTTTTGAAATTTAAAAATAGGTCATCGAAAATTGAGCAAAAATGTCATGGATTCCTTCAGAAAACCATTGATTACACTAAGATTTAAAAACAGAATAGCAGCTAAGTCGTAATGACAACAGAACATGATTAAATTATCTAATGGGTAACAATAGGGAATTTAAATGTTAAAAAAGACTATAATGGCGGCTTGGTCATGTTAATTAATAAACCGAAGATACTGTTGGTTTTATTTTCGTTTCACCATAAAAATACAGAAAAAATTGCTAAGGTATTTGCAAAAGTCCTTGATGCACAAATAAAGAAACCTAAGCAAATAAATCCAGAAGATCTTCAAGAATATGATCTAGTAGGCTTCGGTTCGGGTATATATAGTGATGAACATCATAAATCTCTGCTTGACCTTGTTGATAAAATCCCACAAGTAAATAACAAGAAAGCATTCATTTTCTCCACCAGTGCAATGATGGGAGAAGATAAAGTCTTTAATGATCATTCGAAGCTCAGGGAAAAACTATTATCTAAGGGTTACATGATTGTAGACGAATTTGCATGCAAAGGTTATAACACTAATAGTTTCCTGAGGTATTTTGGAGGAATGAATAAAGGTAGACCTAATGCTGAAGATCTCAAACATGCAGAAGTGTTTGCTAAAAACCTGAAACAAAAACTATCATTAATAATGTGATAAATTAAGAAATAAAAGCAAGAAAGCGATTATAATGATTTAATTCGAATGTAATAGTTGAATTCTTTTAATCGGCTATCTTCTCCGAACCTTTACGGAAATCGGGTTATCATGCTATTAATCAAGGACCTGTTTTGCTTCATAATATTTTAGCGTTAGTAAAGTATTCTAAATTGTACCCCTATAAGCCAAGGAGGTTTATACTTACAGCTTTGAATCTGGGTGATTGTACGGGGTTATTGATCATTGATCTTTTTACTTATCATGGAACATTCGCCTTTAAGATTAAAGATTATGTCGAAAGACGATTTCTAAGGATTCACCAATGCTAATAATTCTAAAGAAAAAATATTCTTAGAAGACTCGTCAATTTTCAATAATTTTTCTAGCAATAGCATTTTTATCACGTGTACGAGGAAGATCATATACTGAAAACCATAAAACTCTAATTATCGATGGTAATGCTGTTTTTTAAGCTCAATTTACTATTTCATGGAATTCAATGTATAAAGATAATAGACTATCCTTAGCATTGATACATACAATCCCAAAAAGATTAAGAACTCACCAAATACTAAGAAGGGAATTTTTCTTGCCATATTTCACAAATAAAGGTCGTTCGCTTTACTATTACACAATTGGAAAGGGAGAACCGATATATTTTATTCATGGGCATTTAGGGAGTTCTTGGAAACATTGGCGATATCAGCTTCGGAGTGAAGAACTCTTTTCTCAGTATCACCTAATATCATATGATATACGTGGTTTCGGATTATCTTCAAATAAGTTATATGAAGCGCCAAAGACGAATCAAATTCTTTCAGATACATATATTTTTTTAAACAAGGTTTTAAAAATCGATAAATCACTAATTATTGTTGGATATAGTGTTGGCGCTGTTTTAGCTATAACTTATGCACTATTATTTCCAAAAAAAGTCAAAGCACTAATACTTCTCAGCCCCATTCCTTTTATGTTCTCTACTATCCAATCGTATCGAATAAATAAACCGAAATCCACACAGATATCTAAGACATTAAGTAATGTTTCGATATTAACCGATTTATTCTGGAATAGAATGAAAAAACGGAATAGATTATTTCTTTATCGAATTACCTCCCACTTGAATGAAAATCCTAATAACCTACTTATGCAGTTAAAAGAAGTGAAAATACCAATTTATATGATTTATGGGACTAGTGATTCTATTGTCCCTCAAGAGACATTTAACTTGCTGGAAAAATATCTACCAGAACATAGCATAATAGAAAAGTATTCATTTGATCATGGAATATCACATGAACATCCTAAATTCTTTAATTCCCTTCTACTAGATTTTTGTGAGAAAAGCTAATGAGAGTTGATAAAAAATGAAAATAGTGGTATTAAACGGCAGTCCAAAAGGAAATTTGAGTTTCACTATCCAATACGTAGATTATGTCAAGCAATTCCATGCAGAACATGAATGGGTAATCCTAGATGTAGCAAAAAGAATCCAAAAGCTTGAGAGAGATGATACAGAGTTTCAAAAAGTAATTGATGAAATAAAATCTGCAGATGGAGTGTTATGGAGTTTTGGGCTTTATGTATTATGTGTACCTTCACAATACATGAGATTTATAGAGCTCATCACAGAAAAAAAGACGCAGGAGATCTTTAACGGTAAATACACAGGTGTATTATCAAGCTCAATTCACTACTATGACCATACTGCTCATCAATACCTAAGAGCAGAATGTGAAGACCTAGGGATGCAGTTTATAGATGGTCTATCCGTATACCTAAATGATTTTCGTGTAAAAGAAATTAGACAGCTCCTTCGTACATTTATGGTGAATTTCCTGAATGTAATTAAAAATAAAGAGGCAACAACAAAGATGTATTCCCCTCTAGAATACTCTAATTTCATTTATCAACCCTCAAAGCCTGATCAACAAATCAAAAACTCGGATAGAAAAATCGTTATATTAACTGACGAGTACGATCCGACTAATAATCTTGGGAAAATGATTGACCGATTTAAGGAATCTTTTTCAAACAATATTGAAATAATAGATATGAATGATGTTAAAATCAAAGGAGGGTGCTTAGGATGTATGCGTTGCGGGTATGATTATACCTGTTTATATAATGATGAATTTGAAGAATTCTATAATAATCGAATAGTGACTGCAGATATATTAGTATTTGCGGGAACAATGAAAAAACGTTACTTATCAGCAAAATGGAAACAATTCTATGATCGTACTTTTTTCTGGAATCATACACCAACCTTAATAGGAAAACAAATCGGATACATTATTTCTGGTCCATTAAGCCAAAATCACAATTTACAAGAAATTCTTGAGGCATCTGCCACAACTCGTCAAGATGCTAATTTTGCGGGGATTATTACAGATGAAGTAACTGACTCACAGTTATTAGACAGACAATTGCAAAGTTATGCAGGTCAGATACTTTATTTCTCCGAACAAAATTATGTACGTCCCCAAAACTTCCTAGGAGTAGGAGGACACAAAATCTTTCGAGATGAAATATGGGGCCCCATACGGATGATCTGGCAAGCTGATCATAAATATTTTAGAAAACATGGAAAATATGACTTTCCTCAAAAAAGATATTTCATTAGAATTGGAAATTTCTTTATGCTTCTCTTATGTAAAATTCCACCATTTAGAAGAAAGTTCTATAATAATTTGAAGTCGATGCCTGCAAAGAGAATGAAAAGTTCACTTGATAAAGCCGCTTTAAAAGAGCTTAGAGCGGTAGAACCCTCTTAAGCATATGACGTGTGTATTAAATGGAAAAAAATGGTTCATAATAGGAAGGCAAAAAGTATGATCATTTTTGTCTGACAACATTAAATTACTCGTATTCACAGATCTCTCTCTACAATCTTAACAAATAGATTAAAGAATCTGTAGAAAAACG
>JAEOSP010000087.1 GCA_016840305.1 Candidatus Hodarchaeota archaeon | reverse complement strand
TTGAATAGGAGAGCGTGTAATTAGTATGATGTATTATGTTTTGGGTTGTGGAAGTAGGTAAATAATCAAATTCCTTAGAATTAATATTTTGTGAGAATCCAAAATAATGAAATAATAAAAGAGATATTCCAATAATTGCAATTATAATATTTAGTCTTCTATGGTTCATCAATACTTATTTAGATAGGATTAATATAGGGTTTCATTTTTTCAACGGAAGAATAGAATATACCTCCACATTTTGATCTTTCAGTACAGCTCTCGCATTTCTCCAAATATTCTCTCTTCCAATCTGAAATAGAATCTTTTATAAATGGTCTCAGTTTTTCAGTAAGCATACAATTCTGATAATTGAATAATGATACATTCAATCCACTATTATGAAGAAATTCTACTGCTTTTTCTAACTTAGGAAGTAATTCACTTGGAGAAACCCAGATTTTGTTAAAGTTCTTTTGAGCATTGCCGATGTATTCAATTCCCATAATTGCACTATGTTCAACAAATGTAAGATTCCTATAAATATATTGAGCTAATTTTGTTAATCTATTCAAATTCAACTCTTGAGGAATTGTCCTAAGTTCAATTCTAAAATCATATTTAGCCAAATTATGTATACCGATAATAGTCTTGAAGAATGCTCCTTTTGAATTTACGATTCTATCATGTATTAAATGAAAATCAGAATATATTGGGATGCAAAAAATAAACTTACTTTTTGGTAGATATTCGAAATTGGATATAATGTTGTTATGGCTTAGTAACACTGCATTAGTTAAAAGACTTACTTCACAATTTGGCAATCTTTTGCTTATTTTATTGAGGAGTGTACCTAAATGTTTTCCGTAAAGTGTTGGTTCTCCGCCAGTAATTCCTAGAAATTTCAATGAGGTAGGTAATAAATCTATAATTTCATTATTAATATCTAAAAATTCGTTTATATCTGATTTCTTTTTAGGCGGCTGAGAACACATTATACAATCATGATTACAATTCTCAGTTAGAAATAATGTATTATCATTAGAATTAGTCCTATAAACTGTATTTATAATGCCATTGGGGTAGATTACCACAATGTCCCCTAAATTTAAAGGTGAGGTACTTTTAATTTTATAAACGCCAAGTGTTTGACTCCTTCACCTATCAGCGGATGTCAAAATAGTGTCAGCAGATGAATGGCTTTGACTCTTAACAATATATGTAACTGGCTCATTAGAACTTATTTCTTGGGCAAGTTTTCCGACAATTGTCTTATTAATCTTGTATGATGTACCTTTTGCTTGTAAGGAGATCATTTTCAGCAATTATATTCTGTAATCCAAGATTTAAAAACAGTAAATATTCTTGGATCATTATCCATTAACTCAAATAAGTATCTAATAATTTCCTTATTCCTTTTACAGAAAGCATTGTTTGGTCTATTTCCATAAAGTGATTTTTGAGTAGCATAATTATGAACAGGATCTGCACCACAATAAATTTGGAATGCACAATCAGAACAACCTAACAAAGATTCATTTACCATATATTGTGATAATCCTGCAACTTTCTTTCCATAGAATATCTCTTCGTAACTATTTTCATTTATATCTCCAAGCATAAAAGTATAGTCTCCCATTTCACCAAGCATTCTTGCTTCATCGGAAGCATACACCTTACCATCTCTATTATATACAATAACTGCAGTAACAATTCCTGCTGGAGATTGTAAATCAACAAATCCAATATTAAATGGAGTCAGTATCTTTGTTAATATTAGCCTTGAGTAATCTTCAATAAAGAATTCTCCTTTCAAATTTAGTTCAATAATGTAGTATAGAGCTGTTTTATAGAACCTGAGAAAATCATCAGAAGAATATCTGTTTTTTTCACTTCTTAATGCATAACCATAAGGATTAATTGGCCTTAAAAAAATATTAGGAAATCCTTGCTTTCTATATTCATCTATTATTTCCAGTGGGTGATCTAGTGAAATGGAGCTTGTTGTCATGAGAGCAGAAACACGATCTTCCCCAAGTGTATTTCTAACTATGGTTATACCCTCAATAGTTTTGTTATAGCTATTTAAACCATTAAGTTTTCTATTTTCATTATGAATGAACTCAGGACCGTCTAATGAAGTAGATATTAATACATTATATTTCTTACAGAAGTTTAGTATTTCATTATTCAGCAATGAGAGATTAGTACAAATGACATAAGTTATATTTTTCCCCTTATTAATCGACCTTTCTTGAGTCGTTTCAATAGCATATTTAACTTTATCGAAAACAAGAAGTGGTTCTCCACCTTGAAATTCCATTGTCAAGTTCTCTCCAGGACTTGACAACATAAGATTAATAGCATTGTTAATGGTTTCATAACTCATATCATATTGTTCTCTATCTTCTGACTGACGAGAAACCTGACAATACTTACATTTATGATTGCATCTTAATGTTATTGCAAAAATATGTAATCCCGTGAAGTCATTTAAAAACCATTTTTTTGTCCTATACTTTGTGGCAAGTATGTCGATTAGTGGATGAATTTTTTGGCTAGAGATGAAATAGTTTGATTCTAAATCGCCAAAGAGTTCAAAATCTTCACTT
>JAEOSP010000741.1 GCA_016840305.1 Candidatus Hodarchaeota archaeon | reverse complement strand
AGATTTTTTGTAGTTTTGATTCTTATCTCACCAATGTTATTTTCGAAAAATGAATAATACTTTTTTAGAGATTTTAGGAAATTTCTTGATCTCCTTTGTACTCTTGGCTCTTAAATTAGCAACAGTATCCACTAGTTGAAAAAAAATGTCCCAAACTTGGACATTATTTAAAAAACATCGATTATAAAAAGAAAAATACAATATTACTCAAATTGAAAAGTTCCAACACCTCTATGAAATATCAAATTTTCTAAAAAAACTTTAAATGAAAATGAGATTGAAAGAGTATCATCTTCTATTGGAAAGTTAAAAAAGTTAGAAAAATTAAATTTAAGTCGTAATCAATTAAAAATGCTCCCAAAGGAAATAGGAGGATTAATAAATCTATCTTCCTCTGATTCTAGAAAATAATTTTCAAGTCTAATTAACAACTCTTTGATCTGTTAAATCAGATTTATTTCCCACAAGTACAATGGGTACATCTTTTTTAGGGATAAAATCCTCCAATTCTTTAAGCCAATCCATTGTTTTAAAGGAGGAATTCATGCACTTTATCGAATCAGAAACTAAAAAAGAACGAAATAATTTGAATAAAATATTATAAATAATCTTAGAAAGACTTGCCATTGTTTTTAATACCATAACTTATTGATAAGGGGGATAAAAAGGATTATAATATTTATAGTGTTCTCTTTTTCATCACCATCATCAGAATTACCTTTAATATCAAGAATTCATTCAATTGGGACATATCATTAAAGTAGCTACCACTATGAAAGATTTTGATTATCTCCATTTTTAAAGGAATCTTTAGTAGGTAGGTGTTCTAACTTTGTGATACTTTCAGCATAAATTTCTCCTTTTTTCTTCAGAATCAAGGGTTCAAGTGCCAAGAAAAATTCTACTTGAGAGATCTTTTCTGAAGTATATTGACCCCAGAGCTTATAAATCTGTATCCGGACAGAATCATGGTATTTTTTTAAAAACTTATCATTATTTTTAATCTCTTCAAATTTCTTCAAGATTTTTGTAGCTTTTTTTTTTAACGATTCTTGTAAGGAATCTTCTTTCTTATTTAATGGTTTTATCTCTTTTTTAAGGGAAGATGCTTGAAGATAATCCAGATTATTTAATTCTTGTCTTTTCTCCTTTATGCTAGGTGAAATCTTTTGTATTTCATCGTAATCTTCCTTAAATTTATTTAATAATCTGCCCAATCTATGCTTTTTTCTCTGGAATCCAATTACTGCTAATCCCGCTGAAACCACTGAACCAAAGATCCCCACCAATATGCTCATTATATTTAAACCTCCATTTTCATCACCATTATCCCCCTTATTATCCCCAGATCCTCCCGTTTCAATCTCAAAATTCTGTGCAACACTCCAACTACCCCAGTTTCCTGCTTCGTCTTGAGCACGCACCCTCCAATAATAATCACCATCAGAAAAATTAGAATATTCTTTACTAATAACGATTAACCAGACTTCCTTTTCTGGGGAGGAAAAATCATTATCATCATCTATTTGTAAATGATAAAGTACTGCGTCCAAGACGCTATTCCACGTAAAGGATATTGTCTCGTTTTCAAATTGTTCACCAGCGCTAGGATTTAATAAATCTGGAATAGATGGACCAATTGTATCGATTATAAAGGTCCACACTTCACTCCAGCTTCCCCAGTTCTTCGCTGCATCTTGTGTACGCACTCTCCAATAATAAAATCCGTCGGGTAGTGTAATAGGAGTATATTCTGAATTGGGGGTGGTTATATTTACAGTTAGAGGTAATATAAAATTAATTGTTGTCGCTACTTGGAATTGATATTGAAATGCATCTGAGACATCAGACCAATTCATCGCTGGTGTATTATCATTGGTTAAGGTGTTGTTTAAGAGTGCAATTAATGATGGTGCTGAAGGAGCGTTTGTATCTATTGTGAATGACCAGTTCTCACTCCAATCACCCCAATTACCCGCCGAATCTCGTGCACGCACCCTCCAATAGTACGTATCATCTGATAAAGTAGCAGCAGTATAATATGTATTAGAGGTAGTATCATTAATAATGAAGGGTGCCGTAAAACCCGTGTCTGTATCTACTTGTACATGATATTCTGAGGATCCAGGAGCAACATTCCAATCTAATAGTGGAGTGTTATCATTGATTTGTGAGTCATTTAATGGTGATACTAGAGAAGGTGCTGAAGGAGCAATTGTATCTACTGTGAATGACCTTACCTCACTCCAATAACCCCAATTTCCCAAAGGAAATTGTGCACGTACCTTCCAAAAATACGTATTATCAGATAAAGTGGCAGAAGTATATTCTGTATTTGTGGTTGTAATATTAGTTGTGAATGGGGCTGTAAAGCTTAGTTCCGTATCTACTTGGAGTTGATAATTTATTGCGTCTGTTGCTGAATTCCAGTCTAATAGAGGTGTATCATCATTAGTTGTGAAACCATTTGAAGGCGATACTAAAGTTGGTGCTTGAATTGGGAAAGGTTCTATTACATGTACATAAAAATCGTCATCTCCCGAGACGAGAAATGGATAAGAATCGTCTGAAATATCTACGGAATAAACATTACCATCAAGAGTATCATTCCAGATTGGGTTTCCGCTTGCTTGTTCAAAAAGATAGACTGAACCCTCGCCTATATTCCAGTCTCCTGCAAGAATATATTCTCCATCGTTAGTAATTGCCACGGAGTAAACTACACCGTTCGCAGTATAACTCCAATCTGGTGTTGAAGAGTCGCTTTCAAAGTAATATAGCTTATTATCCCAGCTACCCGCAACAATATAATTACCACTTGCAGAAATATCTACAGACTGTACATCATCTCCAGTTGAATATGTCCATTCTGGTGTAGTACTAGTACGATTATAATAAATTACGTCATCTGAAGCGCTACCTACGACAAAATAATATCCAGAATCTGACATTGCTACAGAGGATACATCACCTCCGGTTCCATCATCCCATATTTTGGATTCAGTAGCTCGATTAAATAAATACACCCTATTATCCAAGCTCCCCGCAACAAAATAATTTGAATTAAAACTGATTGAAACAGTTGTAACAGCACCTCCAGTTGTATACTCCCATAGATAACCACTTTTATCAAATAAGTATACTACAGAACCACTTCCTGCAACAATATAGTCTCCATTCCCAGATATATCAACAGAATTAACATTTGTCCCTGTTGTATAATTCCACATCGGTTTTTTGTCACCAGAAGGAGTTGAATTAAATAAATACACATCATCATCATAACTTCCTACAACAATTTCTTCTCCATCCCAAGAAATGGCTACTGAATATATATCTTCGCCATTTCTTACATTATATGTCCATAATGGTTCCGAGTTTGTACGATTAAAAAAATATATTCTTCCATGAGAAGTTCCTACAACTATGAAGTTCCCGTCCCCTGAAATTGCAACAGCCTGAGCCACGCCATAAGTATATTTATTCCATAGTTCCAAACTACTCTCAGACAAACCAGAAAAATCATTCTCGGGTTCTTGTATTTCCACCCTTTTATAGGGGTGTGGATTATAACATATCACGTATAAGAAATTAATTCCCATGATAAATCCGGCTATAAGATATAAAGGTAAGAATTTAAGATTTTTCTTTGGACTCATGATATCCATCTATTTTTTATTGCATTTTTATCAAATTTGTATATTATTTTTATGTAAATTCTCTATT
>JAEOSP010000740.1 GCA_016840305.1 Candidatus Hodarchaeota archaeon | reverse complement strand
TGATGATGAGCTCATATTAGGAGTGGTTATAGGAGAAACTGGTACTTTTATAGATTTAGATAGAGATAATGAGAATCCTTATCCTGATAATACTCGTTTAAATGTGTATGTTGGAAGAGAATTAGGAGATCGAGCGTATTGTTTTCTCAATGGACAATATAGATTATTACCTTTAGATAGAGTAATAGGAAGGAGATATAATGAGGTTTTAGCTGAGTTTGGATTGTTTCATAGAGGACAACGTGTTACTCAACCTATTTGGGATGATATAGCAAGAAATTTGGCAACGGGAAGTATTACGAGTTTTAATACCACACCTATACCCAAACAAGAATTCAAGATTAACGACCTAATTACTCTTAAGCTAGAGGGTAGGCGTACTAATATTTATGTTAATAATATTAAATTCAATCATTGTAAGTTTCTCTTGTTAAACATAGACACTACAGATAAGGAATTGTATAAAAAACAAAAGGAAATTGAGTCAATAGATGAGGCAGCAGAACTACTTAGTACTAAGATGGAACACAACCATTCTTTAATTACACCAGAGGAAGAGTTTAAAGGTCATTGTTCTAACATACAAGCTTTTGTTGAAAATAATTATAATTTAAATGTAATTCATACTAATTTAGGTTTCTCATTACTTAAAGAATTGAGTAAGCATGACGAAAAAGCTAAGATGTATTTTAAAGAACAAATCTTTCAAAGGATTGAGAAGGGAGGTTTCAATGCTTTCATTACACTAGAGAAATATTTTAATTTATTTACGGTAGGTGAGTTAAAAACTCTAATTGATTTTCTTGTGAAGGATGAGAAGTTCATTAGAGCCTTACTTGAAAAGAGAATGATTCCTAATTCTCAGGCTCAAAAGGATTTTATGGGTTGGAATGATTGGGTTCAAGAATATCAACAACAACCTTATACCACATCAACTCAAGTCCATACTATACCTAATGATGAGATGATAAATGATTTATTTGAAGATTTAGGAGAAGATGAATAATGACTAAACAAATTCCCTATCATAGACCTTATCCCTTTTCAGTGGAAGAGTTAGATGAGATTAATCGTTCAATTAACCCATGCTTGAGATCTGGACAATTAACCAATGGAGTGTTTGTTAGAGAGTTAGAAGAGCAAGTTAGAGAGATGTACGATGTTGATTACTGCATTGCTTTAAGTTCTTGCACGCAAGGATTAATGGCATGTTGGTGGGTACATGAACATAGAACTACATATCCCTCTTTTACATGGAAATCACTAAAATATATTAATAAAACTAGATATTATCTATTTAAAAATGAGGTAGATATTGATAGAGAAACATGGCTTCCTTTTGGTAATCCTACATTTGGATTACATACTTTTGGGAATATATTAAATAATTCTATGATTCAATTCTTTGATGCTTCTCATGCATTAGGATGTACTTTACCAGAAATAGGATTAGCAACTGTATTTAGTTTAGCAGCTACTAAGATTGTCACTAGTTGTGAAGGAGGATTACTTATTACAAATGCAGAACATGTTGCTGAAGTAGTAAAAGAGTATAGAGATTTATGTGCTCGAATGAGTGAAATCCATGCGATAATGGGATTACAAGCATTAAAACACTTACCGGAAGTAATGGAATGGAAAAAAGAAGTTTATGATTGGTATTCTAAAAAAATACCAGGACAATTTCAAAAAATACCAATTACATCAAATTATAATACCATTGGCTTTCTGAATGTGAATGACTTAAAAATCCCTAAAGAAATTGAAACAAGGCAGTATTACGAGCCTTTAAAGAAAGGATTACCCAATACTGATTACGTGTATTCTAAGATGGTCTGTTTGCCATCTTGGTATAATTGTCCTAAAGAAAAAATAGTGGAGTTGATTAAGATTGAAAATGAATGATCTAAAACACTTGAGTAATGAAGAGTTAGTAGATGCCTTCTCAACGATATGGTCTTACTCTATAAATACCATGGAGATTCTAGCCGAGAAAAGGCAGAAATTAATGATATTGAAATCAAGACATTGGAGGAGGTATTAAATGGGAAGTGAATTTTATGGAAGAAATGGTAAAACTTTTAGTAGAAGTGTATATGGAGGAGACTTCTTAGCTAAGATTACGGTTGGATTATGGGATACGATAGGGTGTTATCCTAAATCTAAAGAAGATTGTGAGTTAGTAGCAAGAATCCTTAGAAATCGAATTCATTTAAATCAATACTATGGTGAACATTTTAAAATATGGGATATTGAAAAAGAAGATGAGGATTCAATAGAATTCATGAAAGAATTAGCAGAATTCTTTGAAACCTGTGGAGGTTGCATGGAAGAGGATGAGTTTTATGATAAATATGGAGTGGAGGAGGTAGTGGATGACGACTAAACCACCTAAGAACATGTATCAAGATAGAAAGACTTCTTGGAATCCTTTTATAGGATGTGAATTCAATTGTATTTATTGTAAAAAGAGTTTTCAAGCCCAAATGAAACGACAAATGCCCATGATTGATAAGAATGGCAATCCAAGAGGTTGTCAAGACTGTTATGACTATAAACCACATTTTCATAAAGAGAGATTGAAACAATCATTACCTAATACTTCTGGAGATGAGTTCATTTGGGTTGGAAGTAGTGGTGATATTAGCTTCGCTAAATCTTCTTGGATGGAAAAGATATTATTAAGAATAGAAGAATTAACTAATAAAACCTTCTTCATGCAGAGTAAAGATCCTCTATTCTTTGAGAGATATAATGATATATTACCTAAAAATCTAATAATTGGAATAACTTTAGAAACTAATAGAGATAAAGGATATGAAAGAATTTCTAAAGCTCCTAAACCAACTCAGAGAGCTAAGGATTTTATTCAAGTCAAACATCCTCGAAAGTTTGTTACTATTGAACCTATTTTACAATTTGTTTTATTTAGATTTATAGATATGTTAGTTAAAATCAATCCAGAAAGAATCTATATAGGATATGATACAAAAAAAACTCATTTATATGAGCCTGAGTTAGATAGAACATTAATATTAATTGAAGAACTAAGAAATAAAGGTTATTTAGTTAAGGAAAAACTACTGAGAGAGAGGTGGTCTGAGTGAGATGTTGTAATTGTGATCATTGCAATCTAGATGAAGATGATGTAAATTATGGGAAATGTTTTATTAATCGTTGGATGGGAATACCTGCAAATCCTTATGAAAAAATTGAATGTGACGATTTTGAGGTGAGGAAATGAGGTTTCGCTGGCATTATTTCTATTCGATCCTATTTATACTGATACCTGGAGTAATTCTTTCGATATATTTTAGGGAGAGGATTCTCATTCCAATGTCCATAATTGCGGTTGTATGGGGTAGTCTTTTTCCAGACTCTGATCATAAATTTGACAAATCTTTACACCGAAATTTTGTTTTCCATAGCATCTTCTTTCCATTAATATTCTGGCTGTCATGCTGGGGTTATATTGAATTACAACTATTAATGTCCTTTTTGATGTTTGGAACTGGGGTACATTTGTTCTGTGATATTCATTTGAGGAGGCATAAACAAGTTGGATTCTACACGTTAAAATTCTTCAAGTATTACTCCCCACTAAAGGTGAGATGGAAGGTTTTTGGATTGTCTGGGAGATTATCGACTTTATTTTACATGTGTAATTTCTTAATAAGTCTAGCATTCCTAACATTTACGTTAGTAATATTTTTACATTGATGTCTAAAAAATGATTGGATTTATAATTGATGTATTACTTTGTATAAATATGTGTTTTT
>JAEOSP010000739.1 GCA_016840305.1 Candidatus Hodarchaeota archaeon | reverse complement strand
GGCTTTTGATGTTATCTTTTAAGAAGGTGCCCCATTTTTTGGATAATTCAATATCATATCTCGTTCCAATAGCTGCACTTTCGCTTACATCTTTTAGGTTAACAAAAGACAGCTGGCTAACTTCTTTAGTCAATCCCCATCGATTAATCCTTCCAATTGTTTGGATATCTGATTCGGGAGACTCTATTGTTTTGTTAAGAGATTTAAAACTTATATCAAGGGCGGCTTGCAAAATTGGAGCTGAAATTACCTTTTTATTTCCATCTTTGCCCTTGCTAAAGGTATCCATAATTTTAGATATTCTATCTTTACGATCTTCTTATAGATATTTGCTTTGAATAATTATATCAAATTTGTTTTTATCAAAGTTTTCTTGAACATTTTTGATAGATGAATACATCGTAAGAGACCCATCATCAGCTTCTTCAAAATCATTGTAAAAATCAAATTGATATAGTGAGGTGTGCTGGGCAGAATAATGTTCTTTATCATCTGGAAGGACAGTAACTATACTGTTCTTACCCTCCCAAAATTTATGTAGAAGTGATGGGGTCGCTGATAGTAGAAGTGTTTTAACTTCGGAGCTAAGAATATTCCTAGCCTTCATATAGGTATTAAAAGCACCAAACAAAGCTGCATCAGTTAAGAACTCATGAAACTCATCAAAAATTACATTCTTAGCATTTACATCAAAAATCCTGGATGTATGCCTCTGATTAACCATAGGGGCTAAAAGATTATCAATGTTTGTAACAATAATATCTGATTTACACTCTGGAATATCAGGATTAGTACATTTCTTTCTTTCTGATGTTAAATATAATTCAACAGAAAGATTAATGTTTAAGTTATTAATTTCAGAAAGAATACTTCCATAAACAGATTCTGCAACTGTGTTTCTAGGACATACCCAGTAAACAGGACCCGTTTGTGAAACTCCCCAAATAACCCCAATTGCTGATTTTCCAAAACCAGCAGGAGCCTTTACCACTGTAGTTTTCTCACATTTCTTAACAATTTCAATTTGAGATTGAAATCTGTTAGCATCATAACTAATAGGAGCAGTTAGATCATTAATGTTAACTGAATGGCTTTTTTTAGAAAACTTTTCATTAAAATATTTCTCTTCAAAATATTTCTCTTCATTTCCATCTATCAGATCTGTAAGTTCATCTGATGTTAAACTGGAAACGATATGATCTGCACAGATGACGCAACCACGAACAATTAGTCGCTCTGAGTTAAATATTAAATCTGGAGATGTTTCACCACTAAATAACTTAGAAATTTTCTCATCAGAATAATTTGGATCATCAGAATCATTTGGATCATTTGGATCATTCAAATATTCTTTAATATCAAAAGGAAATTTCACCTCATTAATTATGGCATTACATACATCAAAAAAATCAGTAACTGAATCGAAATTATTCATCTCATTATAGATTGATGAGTAATCTCTAGATTCTATTTCTTTATTTCTAAGAAAGGTTCCATGATGCCAGTAAATAGCTTGCAATCCAATCTTTTTGAAAGTTGGTTTCGCATAAGTCTCTGCATACATCCATGACACTTCGTTATGTCTTGGGTGAAATTTACTCTTTAATTTTTTGTTGGCATATACCTTACTCTTACTTTCTTTTTTTATTGTAATTTTTTGAAAGTAATTAGTAGCCTTGCCAATATCATGTAAAAAGCCAGATAATCCAGAGATTTCACTCAGTTTTGTTGAAACCCCTTGATAATCGGCACAATACATAGCCATTTTCATGGTTCCAATTAGATGGAATTTTAAATTCTGCTGGTTTGAATTGGCAAACATGACGGCAGTATATACATACAACCAGACAGAAAGCAAGAAAAAATTCAGTGGAGCAAGCAGGACACTCACGCCTTCAATTCAGGATTTTCAGCCTAGGCTTTTTAGGAGGCTCTTCTGATTCCTCCTCATCTATAGTCAGCTCTATAGTTCCGTCTGTAACTCCAGCTTCGTCTTCAACAAACTTTGCTGAAGCTGAGGCATTGAAGTTTTCACACTCTGTATTTGCGTAATAAGTTATAACTGCTAATAAGACTTCTTTTGGTTCGAAAATTCTTTTCATGGGGATCCTCTCCCCGATTATATATCGCGAATAATCCTTACCATTTCATTAGCAGCTTCTGAATCAGAAGAATAATCATCTATATTGAAGATTTTAGCATCAAGATATGGTTTAGCAGCTTCAATATTTTCAAGCCTGTCATCAAGAAACAACCCTCT
>JAEOSP010000738.1 GCA_016840305.1 Candidatus Hodarchaeota archaeon | reverse complement strand
AATTATAAACACCATCACTAATATCTGCAAGATAATCTTCCCAAGTCTGTCCACCAAGAACTGGGACTCCAAGCTGTGTAACATTTATCCAAGTTTCTGCGTCATTAATCGATATATTTAGGGCTCTCGTTATATCATAATAGCGTACAAGCATATTAAATACTCGATTACTAGGAATATAGAAGGTTGTGCCTGAAGTTCCTCTTATATCTAAGTCTAATATTTCATTTATTGATAATATTTGACTTAAAGTTTCAACCCCTGACATTACACCTGAAATTTGTATACCTTCTAAATCAGTTTCTCGTTCTTGTAAAGTAAAATCGATTTCCACTTGTGGAACAATTGGTGCAGAACCATCATCATCAAGTGTATAATTTTGTAATGTACCTATAATTTTGAATCTATAGTTCTTTTCTCCAAGTAAGTGATAAGTCAAGTGATCTACTGAATATTGGGCAGTTACTGTTTCAGGTATAGAAACACTTTCATTTATCGGATTCAATGGATCAGCGCGATCAATGAGATTATATGTTAGGGCAAAATTAGATACATTCCATACTCCATCAGGATGTTCTGGTGTAGCTGTTCCGTTATTTAAAGCGTCCCATGCCGTTAAATTTAAAGTCAATGTTTCATTCCAATAATAATCAAATGACGTCGGATAGTCTGGAATTAATCTTCCTCCATCTCTTTGAGTAAGTACAACAGGATTTGGATCTACACTAACAATAACATCTTTGCGTGCTGGTTGAAATTTATATTTATCAGCACCACCTATCTCTGTCTCATTATACCAATATTTTTCAAGTTTACTTGCCGTCAATCTTACGAAAAAGTCTCCAGTAAATGACTCATGTATTGAAAAATTCTTATAATACCAACCCCATGTGAAATTATTATTAACATCCCATGGAATTAAGTTATCCTCGAAATACCCTGTACTTGTATTGAGTTCAGGAACTAAATCATAGTGTCCTCCTGAATCTCCTAACCACCTATAAGGAATAGCTTCCTGCCACTCATCCGTTGTCCAAAGCGCCCCTGATGCCTCCGACTTAATATAGATGTCCCCATTATAACCTCTTGAGGTAAATGTTGCTCTTAAATCAGTAACATTACCCTCTCTCTGAGAGATTGAAGTGGGCATTGAGCCATTATAATAGGTAGAATTTACGAAGCCAGTACCAGAAACTAATCCCGTTTCCGTTTCTGTTTCATTATCTACGCTACTGTAATATCTCATATACATTGTAAGAATATCATTTCCCCAGTCGTACCAATAAACGTCAATACCTGTTTTTTCATTCGGATCTCTCGCAAATGAAGTTTTAGCACCCGTTTGAAGTGTCAATACTGATTCTATTACTGATATTTTAACCCATTTGGGCTTCTCATATGGTGTATTGACCATTCGTTCTTGATCAGTCGCAGATTCATTCATATAGAATACCGGTTCAAAAGTCCAATCTAGTGTCGAATTTCTTTCAATAATAGCAGAGAAATTGAAATAGTAGTATTGTAAATACCAAAATGCGGAAAGATCATCAGTAGCTACACAAGCTGGATCAATACTCAAATCGTCTCTGAACACACCACTAACCACTTGACTTAAAGATCCATTTTCTCTAGTATTCCAATTACTTCTTATCTCATTATTTTCAGTGTTGTTATCTCCAAACACCAAAGTCCAATTTACGCGAACTAGACCTTGATAATCTGGGCTTGAATTACTAATATCTTCATCATGTGATATATCTTTTACTACTAAAGTCGGCGAGAAATCTGCACCTTGGAATTTTTCATCAATACTAGGCAATGCAGATGGCTCCCAAGCTGTAATTTGAACATCTACAATGACAAAGAAACTTCCTTGTAAAGTATATGTATTATATGAACCGTTAATTTCCGTTGATTCACTGTATATTTCAATAGTAAAATCGTGAGATCCTGTATAACACCAACCTGCCTCAAACCCTCCCGGTTGATCATCTGGTCTACCGTAGTCCTCTTGATCGATTTTTAGATAAAAAGTGCCTCCATCTCGTGTCATTTCAAATTCCTTAGTAGTATATGGTGGCTTATCGTCGTAGGGTTCGTAATCTGCATCAATTGTAATATTTGCTTTTTGGAAGTATATGACCGGAGTGGCCCAATGTTTATCAAACCAAGTTATATTGATAAATAAAGGATCTCCATCTAGTGTAACGTTTGCAGGATTGTTTGGGTCTGATCCATCACCTACTAAAGAGGAGTTTTCTTGACTAAACATGACGTCTGTTGCATAAGTCCTTCGTCTTACGTCTACTGTTACGTTAATGAGTCCCACGTGGTTTAAAGATGCAGAGTTTAGACTATTATTCCATGCCACAATAATACTCCATAATCCCGGAATTGAATCAAGGGGTATTTGCCACGGTGTTGAATTTATCTGTGGAGACGTTTGGAGAAGTTCTTGGTATTCAATTCCAAAATCCCATGTGTCTTCAACTCCGACTCTTGAAGCATTAACAATTGTCATATTTGCATAACCAGCTTCAGCTGCATTTAAATAAACACTCGTCCAATTAGTTGGATATACTATT